>JBCCTX010000068.1:0-25907 GCA_039197765.1 Bacteroidota bacterium | reverse complement strand
TCTGGAGCAGGCCCACCAACACGCTAAAGATGCCTATTGGCGGGTAAGACAAAGCCCTGCGGTTCAACATCAACTGATCGAAATTTGGCGTAAGCATTGCCTACCAGGCAATGTAGAGAAGTATAAGGAGGCTGCGGCGCAATAGGGAGAAAGGAGCGAAGGGACAGACGGTCGAAGAAGGAAAGAGTACAGATGCTATCTATATTTGGATGGAAGCTTCTCTCAAAAATTTTCTCTGTGATTAATTTAATTGAACGCTTTCAATGCCTGAGAGGTACACTTCCCTCAAAGTACATCCCCCCAATAAATATTATACGCCACATCCGACTTCAACGGCAGGTGCTTCAGTAACTCCTGAGGATATAGGGCAATTTCGTTGAGGCGATCTAAAGAAACCCATTCCACCCCAATTTGGTCATCGTCAGGTTCTGATCCTCCCGTAGGATGTTTAGGTCGAATGAGTTCGCAAGTGAAAAAAAGCTCTAACTGATGAATAGTGGGATCGCTAGCTCCGTGATTTTTGCTGATGTAATCTCGTACAAATACCAATTGCTTCACGCGAACTTCAGCCCCTGCCTCTTCCCAGCATTCCCGTACAAGGGCCTCATCTATTCGCTCTCCATGTTCTTGGCCTCCTCCTGGGAGGTTGTAGTAAATCTGGCCATCTCTCTGGCACTTTAGCAGTAAAATTTGACTGTCTTGAATAATAAGTGCCTTAGCGGCTGCACGAACTCTCTTCATGAATTATGGCTTATATTCTGGGCGAATATAGTAGCCTTTAGTGTCAATACCTACATTGAAAAATCTACTTGTTAAGAGATAAAAATCGGGTATATCAGAGAGTAGGTGCTTGGGAAACCTTTTGATAAGCACAAATAGTGGGAAAAGATACTTTTAAGGTGAAATATCACCAAAGGGATAAAAAATGTCCCTGTTCCAACAGGGACAAATAGCTTAGAAATAATACCTTCAAACGAAACTTTGATTCAAATTTAATACAAAAAATGTATTATAAAAATATTTGTAAAATATGGGCAAGGGTTTTTATGGAAATTCCTACATCTGCGAAAAGGAAGCTCTTGTAAGGAAGTATCGGGAAATGTTGGATACTGTTCCCACATATTCTGGCTTGGCCTTCATTTCATTCCAGTCCGGATGTTCAATAAAAGCTTTCCAATTGCTGTCTCGCTCTTCCATATCTTTAAAGTGCAACATATAGGTAAGCTGAGGGGCATACCTCCCCACCTTACATGCGCCAAAGAAAACCGGATTGAGTCCTACTTTGTAAAAGAGATCCAGTTCTTCTTTGTCAAACATTTGGACCTTCCGTTTGTGAAAGGCTTGATTATGGCTTTCATAAATCCGCAATTCGAACAACTCAGAACGCTTAGGAGGTTGTTTAAACTGAGGAATGGAAGTGAAAGCCTCTAGAATCGTGGATTCCGCTCGTACATACTGAGCCTGATCTGGTCCCAATTCCCAGAATTCTCTAGCAGCGCTTTGATAGGCCTCATCTGAAGCTAACAGCGCATCCATATCTAGAAAATTTTGCCCGTCTTTATAGGCGATGAGCAAAAACAGGGTGGTAGGCTGGGGTTTACCTAGCTTTTCAAAGGCGCCTACCTTGGAGACCCCATTGCGGTTGAGTGCAGGGATCAAGGCGCCTTCTAGGTAGGCGGAAAGTTTAGCAGGGATCGAGGCCCCTCTGAGGGAATACTCCCGAAGCTCGTAAAACTCCCTTGCGGGGGTTTGATTAGTGCTGGCCTGAACGTGTAGTGTACCCGTGAGCAGAGAACCTGCAGCAGTACCTTTAATGAATTTTCTTCTTTTCATGTGCTAGGATTGGTTTTCCTCAAAATAATATTTCCCAATTCAATATGAAAATTTGCAACTCCTTAGATCTTTTGAGCGTCTTTACGTATATGTACTATAAAACCTATTTATCCCCTCCTATGAAAAATCTACTATGTACGGCATTGAGTCTATTACTCATTCTGACCTTGCAAGCACAAAATACAGAAACACGTAATGTAGGTAGCTTTGATGGGTTGCATGTGAGCAGTTCCTTTGATGTAATCGTAAAGAAAGGAAACCGCGAATCCGTCCGCCTAGAAATCTCTGGAGTAGATCTAAATGAAATAAGGACAGAGGTCAATGGTGGAACGCTCAAAATTTACCGGAAATCCAAAGCGAAAAATTGGTATAAAAATTCAAAGGGAAAGATCTACGTAACATATAGAGAACTAGACGAAATTCACAGTTCAGGATCGGCAGATGTCTATTGTGCGGATCCACTGAAAGCGCGCTCCTTTGAGGCAACAACCTCTGGATCTGGAAATATGATCTTGGAGGATTTGGAGGCCGATGAGCTGATGACCCGAATTTCTGGATCTTCTGATTTAGAGATAGCGGGGTCAGTAGAGACCCAAGAGGTCAATATAAGTGGCTCTGGAGACTATGATGCCATGGATTTGGATTGTGAGGAAGCACATGTACGGGTGAGTGGTTCGGGTAATGCCCGTATTACAGCTCGTGAAAGCTTAAAGGCTTCCGTATCAGGTTCAGGGGATATCTCATACCGGGGAAGTCCCGATCATGTAGATACACGAACCTCAGGTTCAGGTTCTGTGAGAAAAGTAAGGTAAGTAAAGTAGCCAAACGCCCGATGCCCATGAAAGAGCGGAATCCCATTCCGCTCTTTTTGCATATGTATTGCGTTTTTCCCATTTCAATCCTTGCCATACTTTTCTCATATTGTTTCTAACAGAAGCAAATTCAATTGGATCTATATGCATATTGGAATTCTTGGTGGAGGCTTAGCCGGAAGTTTTTTGGCAGCTAGGTTGTTGGAAGCAAACTGTAAAGTTACCCTAATCGACGAACCTGTACCTCACAGCGCATCCAACATAGCTGCAGGCCTCTTCAATGTAATAACGGGACGTTTTGGTGCCAAAACCTGGAATGCGGAAACGTTCAGTGAATCCCTATATACATTTTTCCAACATCCCCAACATTCCTTTTTAGCCAAGTATTTACACCAAGTTCCCATTTACCGGCCCTTCAAAAGTATAGATGAGTACAATAAGTGGACTGGGAGAAATGAAGATCCTGCATATGCAGTGTGGACTAGTTTTCAAGAAAAACCGTTTATGCCCGAAGCTATCCAGAATACTTTGGGCGGAATATGGATTAATAGGTGTGGTTGGCTGGATACGAAATCTTTTCTAGCTTCCTTAAAAAGGTGGCTGGTGGAAAATAGAGGCCTACAGGTAAGGGAAGAGAGAATAGAGTATCAGGCATGGGACCTTAAACAAAAGACCCTTCATTTGGGTGGAAACTCATATACCTTTGATGCTTTTGTTTATTGTGAAGGGTATCAGGCTATCCAAAATCCCTTTTTTCATTCGGTTAAGCTAATTCCCAATAAAGGGGAATTACTTGAAATAGAGGTTCCTGAACTCTCTATTTCTTGGGTTCTTTCACGGAAAATTTACATGATCCCTTTGGGAAATAAGCGTTATCTGGTTGGTTCTACCTATAAAAACGCGTTTGAGTCTATCTACCCAACTGAAGCTGGCAAAGAAGAAATTATTGAGAAATTAAATAAGGCCCTTGCCGTGCCCTTCGAAGTAAAAGCTCACACAGCGGGCGTACGTCCTACTACTCCCAATCGAAGGCCTATCTTAGGGGTAAGTCCTCAACACAATTGGATATACATGCTTAATGGACTAGGAACCAAAGGCGTATTGCAAGCCCCTTATTTTTCTTTGCTTATGAGGGACCTAATTTTGGGTAAGCATCCATCAATCCCTAAAGAAGTGGATGCAGTTCGATTTAATTAGTTTATTTCTTTACCATTTTTGATACCATCAACTGCTTTCCCTTACGGTTGTGTAAGGCTACGAAGTATATTCCTTTTGGTAAGGTACTTACCTCAACTAGAGACTTTTCGGTATGTATCTGGACACTTTTGACAAGTCTCCCGCAAATATCACTAATGGTAACAAGTATGGGGCTTCCCTCCTTATCAGCTACGTTCAAATAGGTTTCAAATGGATTCGGCCCTATGGAAATGCCTTCCTCCACTGATGTAGTGGAAGAGACTACATCCACGTCTACGGAAAAGGCTTGCGTCAAGGTATCCCCTTCAAATACTACTTCATAGGTCCAGATTCCTTGATCCGCATTAGGGGGTAAATCTTCCCACCAGTACCACCAAGAAGCATTAAAGCGCTGTGGAGGATTGAAGGTCCAACGGACCCAAACTTGACCATTAGGTCTGTATACTTTATAGGTAGCGCTTTGGTCGGGCAGTTGATCTACAAAGTAGGATGAGAAATATACCCTTTCGCCTGAGCGGAACTCGGAAGAGGCATTGATAAATTCCTCTCTAAGACATTCGCCTGATAAGTCAGGAGGTCCATCGCCCGTCTGAATAAAATTTAAGGTAGGTTGAATGTATGGGGCTTGTTCCTCCCAGCCTGAAAGTTGTGTAGTAGGGTTGCACGTTCCCAAGTAGGGATCGTAGGTAGCACCGGAAGGAGTGAAAAATTCAAGATGGAGATGGGGCCCTGTGGATCTTCCAGAGCTTCCTACTAATCCCAGGTAATCCCCTGGATTTACCCGATCGCCAATGGCTTTATTCGTTAGGGTATTTTTTTTGATATGCCCATACCAAGCAATCGTGCCATCATCGTGTTCAATGTAGACCGCATTCCATCCTCCTGTGTTTTCCCAAGAGCAATTTTTATCAAAATTCCCGTCAATTTTGCTAATAATTGTTCCTGCAGCAGCAGCTATAATTTCGACCTCTCCCCTGGCCATCATATCCCAAGGGAAGGGCCATAAAAAATAATCCGTCCCATGATGACCATCGTAGGTCCGGTTTCCACAAGTGAACTCCTGGAGTCCAGAACCATTGTCATGATCTACATAGTTTGCTATACCAAAATACCCTGAATAGTGTGCCCCTTCCTTCTGCCTTAGGGGGAAGTTTAATGGGGGTACGGAGGCCTGTCTACTGGCAACCGCCTTTAACTTGCCTTGCTGGATGAGTCTTTTTCGGATAGACTGGATTTCTTCCCAATCTTGTTGTCGTTGGAGAGGAGAAAGACAAATTCCTTGAAGATTTTCGCTTGAAGCGCTTCCCCCTCCTGCTGGTATCCGGAGTTGACTCCATGCTAGAGGTAGGAATACCAGAGAAAGGATGAGAAATAGGCACAGTTGCTTCATAAAAAAGAGGTGGAGAATATTATTTTCTAGGCCTATATATCTATCTAAACTTTTTTCCTTTTGGCATTTCGGGTTCCTTTTGTTCTGCCATTTTATCCCTCGTTGTCAATACCCAGAACTCTATTTCTTCCAACACACCCGGATTTTTTTCAGCTTGGTCGATTGATTCTGTATAATCAAGGTCTAGGTCGTATAACTTCCAGGGCTCCTGTTCGGAGCTTCTTAAGGCTTTCCATTTTCCATGACGTACAGCTTGAAGAAATTCGCCTGTATATTCCCCTTTATTCCAATCGTATAGGGGCCATTCCCAATACATAAACTGATGAGAAATGGGTTGTACTCCTTCCAGAAGGGTCGGTACAAAGGAAATACCATCTGTGCTATCTGGTACCAGATCGCTTACACCTGCTAATTCCGCAAAGGTTGGCATCATATCTGGGAAATAGATCGGAAGTCCACTTTCAGAGTAGGCAGGTATGTATTCAGGCCATTTCATCAAAAAGGGAACTTTCAGACCTCCCTCATACATACTGCGTTTAAAACCCGAATACGCACCAGATGAATTGAGCGTTCCCTCAAAACGCTGAGCTGCTCCATTATCAGAAGTAAACACGAATAGGGTATTCGAGGTGAGCTTCAATTCATCCAATAAGTCTAATATTTCCCCTACTTGCCGGTCTATAAGCATCGTGAAAGCAGCGTGAATCTTTGCTTCTAAGGGCCACTTCTCATCTTTTACGGCTATCCATGCAGAATCAGTCTCTGGAATTTCATACTTGGCATGGGGGGGAGTCCAAGGAGCATAACAGAAAAAGGCCTCATCTTTATGCGACCGAATCCAGGCCTTCATTTCTTCGGCAATGAGATAAGGAGCAAATTGGTGCTGTAAACCCTCTTTCGCACTCGGCTTTGGACCTGCCTTCTTTTGGTTGGCATAAAATCCCGCATTACCGGGAAGCATTTCCTTCTCGCCATTTCGTATCAAATATTCCGGATAATGGTCATGGGCGTGGATTTGATGGTAGTATCCATAAAAGGTGTCAAAGCCTTGTTTTTCAGGTACTCCCTCTGTTCCTATATCTCCTAAGCCCCATTTACCAAAGCCCCCCGTGACATAACCTGCCTCTTTGAGCAATTCCGCAAGGGTAAAGGCTTCATTAGGGAGTGGGATTCCTCCCGTATTTCCACGCACAGGGGTGTGTCCGGTATGTTGACCCGTCATAAGCGTACTCCTGGAAGGAGCACATACAGTACATCCTGCATAGGCTTGCGTAAACCGCATTCCTTCTTTAGACAAGCGATCTATATGAGGGGTTGAGAAGGCCTCCTGTCCATAAGAACTTAAGTCTCCAACCCCCATGTCATCTACCATGATAAATACGATGTTGGGCCGTAACGCCTCTTCTTCCTCAGGAACCTCTGCGGGGGGCTCATCCTTACAGGATACAAGAAGGAGCCCAAATGTGAGAAGTGCAACCGTAGATACCTGAAACAACTGATTGGAAAGGGTCAACCGAGCAAAGGAGATGTGCTTAAAAATATTTACAAACATGGCATAAGCTATTCGATATCAAAACTAGCACTATTTCTATAAAATTTACAGAATTGAGGGCTTATCTTTTTCAATAATTTAGTTTTAAAAATCAAATTATACGAAAATACAACTATTTATGCTGAAATTTTAGCAGCAAGGGAAAAAAAGGGAGTATTTTACTAATATTCATATTATTTTTAAATTGGAAAAAATAAAAAATGAATAAATCGTCTCGCTTCCTACTTTCTATCGCTCTTTTGGGATTATTCCATTCCTCTAAGGCTCAAGAAGACATCGTAAAACTAGGCTTACTTCAATTACCCTTCAAAAATATCAATTTGGCATACGAGCACCCCTTTCGTAGGAATATTTCTTTACACGTGAGTACAAACCTTCAGCTCCCCTTAACATTTGATAGAGGAATAGGAGGAAACCTTGTCGATAACCTCAACGAAGACTGGGAGACGGGTGAGATTCGTCCAGGTCGAGAGTGGAAAGGCTTTGATATTACCCCAGAAGTTCGTTTTTACACCAAAGGAGGAGATAGCCGACGGTCTCATGCACCCACAGGTTTCTTTTTTAGTGTAGGGGTTCGATATTCTCAGTACAATATGTTGCTCCCTTACCATTGGACCTATGAAAACGAATTGGAATTTACCTACGAGGAGGAAACCTACCTGGTAACAGAAGGTACAGTAGAAGCAGATATTGATACAGATTTTCAGACAAAGGCTGTGAGTGGAGCGCTGGGATTTGGAGGACAATGGTTTTTGGATCGGAATAGATCTATAGCTATGGGAGTAGATTTTGCTGTGGGATGGGGAACCGCTTGGGTGGATGGAACGCTCGTAAATATCGTAGAGTCTGTAGAATTTTCAGATCAAGATCTACAAGCAGCGCTAGGGACCCCAGGCATTAAAGCATTGATAGATCAATATGCTGTGGATATTGTTAAAGAAGTTGAAGCTGAATTAGACAATACAGATTTCCCCCTTGCTAGCAAGGTAAATATTGACCTGGATAGTAACGGAAATGTTATTACCGCTAGAGGAACCACTCCTTGGATGGTTCTCCGTCTGGGTTTTACGGTAGGATATGCTTTTTAGGGACCATTTAGTGTATTTATACGGAGCCCTAGTGTGTTTACAAGCAGACTAGGGTATTTTTTGTAAAGGAAATTTGCTAAATTGAACATTAAATATAGTGGATAGCATAGAGGAACGGTTTTTGTTCTTTTTGTGGCTTATTTGGAATTGAAGATGTGGAAGATACAGGGTCGGTATGTATGGATATATGCTCTTGTATTTACCTTTTTTATAGGAATGAGGGAGGGACTTAGTCAGTCTCAGATACGGACCCAGATGAAGCGGCAACATGTAAAACGTTACAGGTGGGGAAAGAAAGTCAAGAGATTGCCTCAGCACGCCAAAGTAGTAAGTATCTCAGATAGTATTCAATATTGGTATAAGGCGGGAACCTTTTTCCAACCTTGGTGGGGAAAGTTTGAAGTAGTCCCCCCACCTGTGGGAATTGAAATCCCAGCTAGGCCGGCAGGATATATTGTACTTCATGTAAGTGGAATTCCTTACTTTTATTATCGGGGAATGTATTTGATCAAGAGAAAGGGAACATACAGCATTGTATCTCCCCCCGAAGGAGCCGAAGTATTTTTCTTACCTGGAAAGGCAGAGTATAAGTTCTTACTTGACAACCGCGAATTTTTTTGGTTAAATGGCATTTATTATGAAAAGTTTCGAGATGAAACAGGTTATCCCGCCTTTCGGGTGGTTGGGGTAACCCTAAGTCCTTCCAGTCTTCCTTCTCCCTAAAGAGATGTTCTTAGTATATTAGTTTCACATTCCAAATTAAGGCCCATCATGAACCGCAATACGTTTTTTAGTTTTAGTTTTTTTATACTTTTGGGTTTTCAGTTAATCGCTCAAGAGGATATTATCCGAATTGGTGTTTTGCAGCTTCCCTATCAAAGCATAAATATTGGGTATGAGCACCCTTTTAACCCCAATTTTTCTCTAAATCTGACTACGAATGTCCAACTTCCCCTTTCTTTTGACAGTGGATTACAAGGAAACATTATCCGGGATTTAAACGCCAATTGGGAGGTAGGAGAATTTAGAGACGGTGTAGAATGGAATGGGTTTGACATCACGCCAGAAGCGCGCTTCTATCCCAATGGGGCAAGAGGGAGGAGAGCCCGAGCGCCGAGAGGATTTTTCTTTAGCATTTTGGCAAGGTACTCTCAGTATAATTGGACATTGCCTTACACATGGATAGACAATAATTCTATAACCTTTTCCTATGATGGTACGGAATACACGCTGCCTCCTAATAGTGTTCAGGCGGATATTAATACAGAGGCTAAAACACACGCTATTAGTGGAGGGATTGGGATAGGCAATCAATGGATTGTAAATCGGGCAAGAACCTTGGCTATAGGGGTTGATTTTGCCCTCGGCTGGGGAGGCGCCTGGGGAGACGGAACCATGGTGGTACTTACGGAAAGTGTTCAAATTGCAGATCAGAACCTGCAGGAAAGATTGGGAGCCGATGGGATCGATGCATTAGTTGCCCAGTATGGGCAGGATATTGTGCAGGAGGTAGAGGAAGGGCTTAATGAAGGAGATTTTCCCCTATCGGGGCTTTTTAGGATTGACTTAGAGTCGGAAAGAAATGTAGTAACAGCTACAGGAAATATACCCTGGATCCTAATTCGTCTAGGCTTTACCGTTGGCTATGCTTTTTAAGTGAATATTCCTTTTTGCATATTGGCCAGCACATGAAGCGATTTGCCAATCAGGTTGCCTTGATTACCGGGGCAGGAAAAGGAATAGGGTTTGAAATTGCCCTTCAACTGGCTCGGGAAGGGGCTAGAGTCATATTGAACGATATAGATGAAGCGCTTGCAGCAAAGGCCTCACAACAGATACGCGCCCAAAATGGAATCTGTGAGTGGGTTGCAGGGGATTCAGGAGCGCTTTCCTGTATTCAAGAAATGGTATCACTAGCCATCCAAAAATTTGGGCATGTGGATATAGCCATTGCTAACGCAGGGATTACTACCTTCGGCAGTTTTCTCGAATATACTGAAGCAGAATTTCAGCGCCTTATACAAGTAAATCTTCAGGGTAGCTTCTTTCTTGCCCAGCGTGCAGCCCAACAAATGGTTGCCCAAGAATCCGGTGGACGTATACTCCTTATGTCTTCTGTTACAGGACACCAGCACCATCCCAATCTCGCCGCCTATGGCATGTCCAAGGCTGCCATTCGCTACCTCGCCAAACATTTGGGAGTAGAACTAGCGCCTCATGGAATTACGGTCAATGCCATTTCTCCTGGAGCAACCCTAACAGAACGGACCCGAATAGACGAATCCGGTAACTTTCGGGTGCTTTGGGAGAAAATTACACCCACAGGGAAGTGTGCTACTACGCAAGACATCGCCCATACAGCTCTTTTTTTTCTTTCCCCCCAAGCCTCCCAAATCACTGGACAGACCCTCATTGTAGATGGGGGCTGGACAGCCTATAGTCCTCCTCCAGGGGAAGAATAATTAGCCTTTTTGCCTTACTAAAGCAATCCGAAAACGGCTGTTCCTACTTATATTCTATACCTCCTAATCCCCTACTCCTGTAACTCAATGGTCATTTTAGCTCCATTCATTTGGGGCATAGTAGCCGTAGATTTGATAAGTTTCTCTTGGCCTTTTTCTGTAGCGAACCATAGGATGGTATCGCCAGGTGTATCCCCTAGAGACTTTACCTCAGCCTTATAAGCTTCATGCGTACCTGATTCCAACTCAACCGATTCCTTTTCGACTACAGTCATTTCATAGGCTTTCACCTGTTGAGACTGGACGTCAAAGGTGCGGTAAACGGTCGTATAGCCTACCTCAAGCGGGAGTCGCGCCAGGGTTTCATAAAGGGCTGCCCCATCGGCAAATACAGCTTGATCCAACTCTTTGTCTACTGGCTGGTCATTGCCATTCATAGAGACCTTACCCGCTACCTTGTCCCCTTCATGCGTGAGAGAAATAATAAAAGGACCTTGCTCTAGGTTTCTCGCAAGCGGTTTCAGACTTCCCTTTTCAACGGTGTAACTATCCTTCATCATTCCCATAGGAGAGTTTGCCGTCTGAGTAATCACCCAAGTATTTCCATCTTCCTCTATGACATTGGTTACCTCCATGGGAATTTCTTGTGGCCCCATTTGGATAACCATTTTATAAGCAGTAGATCCTGCTGTAAGGTCAGAAATAGGCTCTGGAAGAGCTGCTTCTAATTTTGATTCATCTACCTTTTCAGGGAGTGTTACTGTGGAGATGTCTACCGTAATCTCTCCTAATCGTTTGGCTATGTGCTCAGGCATGTCTTCCTGATACCTACCACCCAAATGGGTAGCGAGGAACTTTTCTGCAGCAGCTAGGAAAGCCATATTATTTTCCGGCCTGCTGAACCCGTGTCCTTCGTCCGGGGCACAGATGTATTCGACAGGAAGCCCCAATTCTCTCATAGCCACAACGATCTGATCGGATTCGGCTTTCTTTACACGAGGGTCATTCGCCCCCTGGACTACCATAAGGGGAGTCTTGATTTCCTTTGCACTAAATAAAGGTGATTGCTTGACCAGTTGGGCTTTACCCTCCTCAGTCTCTGGATTACCCATTCGCTCATAAAACATCTTGCGGATAGATTCCCAGTAGGGTGGGATAGATTCTAGTAGGGTAAGAAGGTTGGAGGGGCCTACAATAGAAACCCCTGCAGCGTATAAATCCGGGGTAAAGGTCAAACCCGCTAGGGTAGCATACCCTCCATATGAACCACCCATGATGCCGATGCGTTTTGGATCTGCAATACCCTTTTTTATGAGATACATTGCTCCATAGGTTAGGTCATCTTGCATCTTTTGTCCCCATTCTTGGTTTCCCGCATTAAGAAAGGCTTTTCCATATCCAGTAGACCCGCGGAAATTGACACTCAATACAGCATATCCTCTATTTGCTAGAAATTGCGCATAGGAATTGTACCCCCAATAATCCCTTGCCCAAGGTCCCCCATGTGGGAATATAATTACGGGGAGCCCTGCGGGTTCCAGGCCTTTGGGAAGTGTAAGATAAGCTGGAATCTCTAATTCATCGCTGGAAGTATAACTGATTGGAGTCATCTCTGAGAGGGCATCTACCGGTAGTTTGGGTCTAGGCCTATACTGGAATGTAAGGCTTTTTTCTGGACGGTCGTATAAATAGGTAGCGCCAGGATCTGTATCGCTATTCGCATATACTAGAAACTTGCTTTCGTCAGCAGTTGAGGACCCAAGGCTAATCTCAGCACCTGGAAGTTGTTCCTTTAGCCAATCATATTCTTCTTTCCACTCACTATCTTTAAAATAGTATTGCGTTTTATCGGCAGTGTATGAGGTTGCAACCAATTCATCCGTCACTTCTGAAAAGATGGCTCCCCCAAAGTCAACTTTGTTTTCTGGGTCGGATTCAACGAGCTCTGTACTACCTGTTTCAGGGTCTAACAAGTTTAGTTGGGTTAGGTCAACTTCTCCTTTATTTGATATCAGATATGCTTTCGTTCCATCTTTATGAAACCGACTGACACGGCATTCCTCCAGTACAGAGCATGAGTAGCAAACGCGGAAGGAGTCCCCTTCTACTACGAGAAGTTCTGTACTGCCATCCCCCGCAGTGCGGGAAGCCATGCGAATTTGGTCCTGCCTATCAAAGGTCCAGCCAGTAATTTGTTGGGTGTTTTCCCGCAGGAGTTCCCGCTTACCAGTTGAGATGCTTACCTTGTAAAGATCGTGCCATGCGGCATCGCGATCGTTCAGACCGACATATAAAATATCTGGATCGCTTTTGGGAACGCCATACAAGAAGGCTCTGACACCTTCTACGTCTGTTAAATTTCGGGCCTCTGGAACCTCAGTCCCATCAGGTGGGGTAGAGCTTGGATCTAACGCAAAGACTTGGTAGTTTTCATCCCCTCCTTTATCCTGAACAAAGAGGATGTACTTGCCATCCCGGCTCCATAAATACCCAGGGATAGGCCGAGTTGTATCAGCTGTAACGGGCTTAGCCGATTCAAAAGGAGCATTCGCTTCCTTAACCCAGATATTTCTCACCTCCTTGAAGGGTTTGATGAAGGCCATGTACTTTCCATCAGGTGATAACTGAGCACCGGATATCTCTGGATTTCCAAAAAGAATTTCCCGGTCAATTATTGGGGGTAATTTTGATTGAGCTTGGGAATGTGAAGTGATAAGCGTCATAAGACAAATAGCAAATAGAATTCTTAAAAAGTTCATGGGAATAGGTTTTGGGACTAAGTAAAGCTAATAGTCTATGAAAAACACAGCCAATATTACAAATAATAGCGTTCTTTTACCTCTTCTCTGCTTTTTTCGCGGTACAAAAATTCGTGGAATTTATTGAGTTTCTTGAGAATAGGAATAAGGGATTTTTTCTCTAACTCGTCAAGGTTGCCAACCAGTAATGTACTGAGTGCACTCATTTTTTTATTGAGCAACATTGACATTTCTCGTCCTTTGGGAGTAAGCCTTACCCGCTTCATCCGTCGGTCTTTTGAATCGGTCTCTTCCGTAAGTAGCCCTTCTTTTACCATTCGCTTGATAGATTCCATACAGGTGGTTCGCTCCATAATTAAGGAATCTGCGATCATTTTTTTTGTGGGATTCTGATGATGTTCCACTGCTTTGATAATGCCAAAGTCGCCTAGGGAAACAATGGGTAAATCCTGGTAGGCCAGTTTGAGCCAGGTTTCCAAATATCCCGTAAGCCCTCCTATAAGGTAGGAGGTCATAACATCTACGCCTATCCGATTGATCTCTTCCTCCTCGGTCAAGTATTCCTGTGAGTCTGCATATTTTTGTTTTAGCCATTCTCCGAAGAGATGGAAATCTCCTGGAATCCCTGTATTTAAATAGGCTTTATAATCTCTTAACAAAAGGATAACATCATCCATAAGGCATTTTTAACAAATTTGTTGCAAATATAAAACAAAATTGTATTATATTGGTTCGGAGGGTTACACTATACAAAAAAACCCTGTACAATGAAACCTTTAACGCTGATCCCTATGGCAATGCTCATTTCATGGAATTTCCTTGGGGCCCAGAAAACCCCTATGCTATTCCCCCACTTGAAGGCTGAGACATTGAAGAAGCAGGAGATTGTATTTCCAAAGGATATACGGAAAGAGGTGAATATTCTTGTACTCGTTTTTGAGCAGAGAGCACAGTCATTAGTTGATACTTGGGCCGATATCATTTTGACGGAGTATGAGCCACAGGGAAATATTAGCTACCATGAAGTTCCCATGATTAGTGGATGGTGGTTCCCCATTTCTTGGCAAATTGATAATTGGATGCGAGGAGGGATTCCCGAGCAGTATCATTCAAATACGGCTACCTTTTACGGCAACAGAAAGCCATATTTTCAGGCATTGGAGATGGATAATCCTAAAAGTTGCTACGTATTTGTATTGGATAAAATGGGCTTTATCCGTTTCCGGGCTGAAGGAGTAAGAACACCAGAAAAAGAGCTTCCATTTAGAAAGGCAATAGGAGCCCTCTTAGGAGATTTTGCTCCTCAGTAGCTTAGCTCCACTCCTACTTTTCTCAGAATGAATTCACCTGAAATGCCTTCCAGTACCCCTTATGACCGACCAAATCTATTAGAGCAAATCTATCAGAGGCTTGAATCAGTCGGTATAAAGCTCGAAAAGCTAACCCGGAAAGACCTCTCCTTTGTAGATGAGTTCCATCTTCAGGGCGCTGCTATTACCAGAGCCCTTTGCCAAAGTGCTCAGCTATCTCAAGGGATGGAAGTACTTGATATAGGCTGCGGAATTGGTGGGGCTTGCCGAATGATGGCTGCGGAGTTTGGCTGCTCTCCCACAGGAATTGATTACACAGCGGAGTATATTCGGGTCGCTCAAGCGCTTACAAAAAAAGTTGGATTGGCGACTCAAATTAAATTTTTACACGCCAATGCGCTCAATCTTCCTTTTGAGGAGAATAGCTTTGACTGTGTTTGGACTCAGCATGCTCAGATGAATATCCAGGATAAATCTTCATTATACGGTGAAGTGAACCGGGTATTAAAGCAAGGGGGGAAGTTTTTATATTATGATATTTTTGGAACAGAGACTGAAATTCAGTTTCCTGTACCGTGGGCTGCTGAAGCCTCCCAGAGCTATTTGATGCAACATGGAGACTGGCCTCAATTTACAGAAGCCTTTAACTGGAAAAGGGAATATCACCGAGCGTTTACCCTGGACGCAAAGCAATTTCTAGCAGGTGCCGTGAAGGGAATTCAACAAGGGAAAGGCCCCAAG
The DNA here is from genome assembly GCA_039197765.1 of Bacteroidota bacterium. GTDB lineage: Bacteria > Bacteroidota > Bacteroidia > J057 > J057 > JBCCTX01. The sequence goes on along the minus strand of JBCCTX010000068.1, from coordinate 10,763 downwards.
GTAGGGTTAGATCTATTACTGGGAGACTCTACCTTGATACGTTTCGAAAACTTACTGAAAGGATTACAAGAAGCTAATCTAGAGGTTCATGCTGGAGTATTTAGAAAAGTCTAATCGGGCTAAATATTCAATAGAATGAACAGAGTTGCGTTATGTAATATAAACGCTAAACGATGGATGTTAACCTATTTAGTATTTCGTTAGGATGATTGGAATATTTATCGAACATTTTTTAAATGCAGCCGGAAGAACCTACTTTCCACTTTGGATGCAACAAATTGAAACTGTCTTGAGTGATTTTGAGGGTTTTATCTCGATCAATCAACTCAAGGATATTGAGAATGAGGGGAGAACCCTATTGTTTCTGAACTTTGCAAGCCTAGATGCACTACATGGCTGGACCAATAGCGACTCTCACGCGCAAGAGTTAGCCAAACTCGAAAAATTCATGATTAGAAAACAAGAATCTCGGACTTTCGAAGTGATGGGTACTCAATGACAGAAAGTTGTAAACATTACAGTCGTAGCACTTACCTAAGCTCGAATAGAAAGAAAGAGTAAATGAGTTATTACCTAGGGCTCTCTCAGAGCTAAAGAAAAGGGACTCCTGCTTATGGTTTTATTCTCCTGCCCTTTGGGATATAGCTATCCCTTTAAAATTTTGCCAAAAAATTTGGAAAGTAAAATGACAACACATAAATTTGATACATCAACTGTTGATTTATCAAATGACTGAAATAGAATCGGTAATTATGTTCCTAATAGAAAGGACACTCAAAACAGCAAAGCGTTACTCACAACGGACATTTGATAAAATGAACCTGAACATCACCGTTGATCAATGGGTCCTTTTGAAAATCATCGATGAGAAGGAACCTTTATCTCAGAAGGAGCTAGGAGAATTCTCTATTAGGGACAAGGCTTCCATTGCTCGGACGATGGTTTTATTAGAAAAAAAAGGCTATGTATCTAGAACACCCATCCCAGATAATAGAAGGGAGTATACTATTTCCCTTTCCAAAGGAGGGAAGCAGCTTGTTCAAGCGAATATGGAAATGATTCGAGCGCATAGACGAAAAAGCCTGGAAGGTTTTTCTCCAGAAGAAGTTCATACCCTTCAACAGATGCTCTTGCGGATTCAGGATAATCTGAAGGAATAGGAAGAAAAGTAGGATAAAAAATTTTTGAACCAAAAGATGATATATCAATTGTTGATGAATCAATAATATAGTTTATATGAACACCCCATTTATTGTTAAGATTTTTCTATTGGTAGCATTTTGGATAGGGAGTGCTTTTTCAGCATCGAATGCTAGCATAAACCGAATTCACCGAAAGGGTATGATTGTCGCTTGGGAGTACCATTCAGAATGTATTGAATTTACTCTAGAAGCCTCTACCTCGGGCTGGGTTGCTATCGGTTTTAATTCAGTGAACCGCTTGCAGGGGTCTTATTTGATCATGGCTCGAATCCGGGAGGGACAAGTAGAGGTAGTCGAGCATTACATTCACCATACAGGTATTTACATTCCCTGTATTGAGATGGGCGTTCATCCACAGATTCAAGGTATTTCCGGTCGGGAAATAGGGCCGATTACCCAGATAAAATTCTCACTCCCCCTTACTGCTACACATGTATTTGCAAGGGATTTACATCCTGGAACATCCTATACCTTACTGATGGCCTATAGTATGGAGGATGATTTCCTACACCAGTCTGCCGTGCAATCTCTAGAAGAAATACACCTTTAAATCAGGCATTTAATAACCACTTTTTACATCTAACATTTAAAACAATGAAACAGACACTTTTTTTACTGCTAATGGGCTTGTTTGCACTTTCTACGCTACACGCCCAGAAATCTGAGAATGAAAAAGCTGTGAAGCAAACGATCAAAGATTTTGCAGCCTTTGGCGATCAGCAAGATGCCGATGGACTCAACCAGGTATTGGATGAGACCTACCGGGTAGTAATGAACCAACTCTTTGGAAGTAAGGAAGTATTTACAGTAAATAAGCAGGGGTACCTGGAAAAAATACGCGCCAAAGAGTGGGGGGGAGACAAAAGGAGCCTTACGTTTCACAACGTGCATGTAAATGGTAAATCTGCCTCTGCGGAGGTTACCATGAAGGGGACAAAAATGAGTATGAGGTCCTTTTTAACCCTCATTCAGGATGCAGAAGGGACCTGGAAGCTCGTAGCAGATATCCCAACGGTTTTGTAGCCCCCCTTTTTTCATCGACTGTCACTGGAGGTAGGCCGGATAATGGCCTGCCTTTTTTATGTGCGTGATTATCAGTCCCGACCGTTTTATTCTCCCTATTCGTCAGCATACTGAACAACACACAAAAACAAAATCTTATGAGGCATTTGAAAAACGGGGAACATTCAAAGGTACATCTGGGTTAAAAACCTGAGTTTTTCGAATTGGGACCAATGCAGTGCCCTCATCAATAAAAATGGCGCATGCCATCAGTGTACAGAACTTGCAGGTATATACAATCCCAAACAGGTAGAGCGTTCCAAAATAAGGGAGATTGAAATGGTAGCGGAAGCAGAGCAAAGCTTTGCCCCCCGATCGTATGAACTTCGTGCCAAACTAGCCTCCCATATAAATCCGCTAGCCTCCTCAGGCGTATATTTACAAGATGCTATTATGCAATGTACCCGAAAAGCTATTGGAGAAATCGATTCGTTTGGCTTAACATAAAATTGAAACAATGATTCAACAATCCACCCTGACTTTTTTAGAAGAACTCAAAGAAAATAACTACAAAGAGTGGTTTCATGAACACAAAGCATTGTATCAGCGTGCCCGAGAAAATTTTCTGGACCTAACCCATCAGCTTATCGAGCAAATTGGAGAATTTGATGAAGGAGTTCTTACCTCAAACCTAGAACCAAAGCGTTGTATAATGCGAATCAATCGCGACATACGTTTTTCCAAAGATAAAACCCCCTATAAAACCAACTTCTTTTGTACGATAAAAAAGGGAGGTAAAAAGAGCCCATACGGAGGGTACTACCTCAGTATTTCTCCTAATGAATCCTTTATTGGGGCTGGAGCATACATGCCAGAGAAGCCTGTATTGGATAAGATTCGATTGCACCTGGCACAATCCTATGATAGCTGGCTGGCACTCATTCAAAACAAGGATTTCTTGAAACACTACCCAGAAGGAGTAAAAGCCTCGGGTAAACTCACTCGACCCCCAAGGGGCTATGAGAAAGACGATCCAGCGATACAATACCTCAAGTTTAAAGGGTTTTACACGCAAAAGTTTCTTACCTCGCAAGCGCTTTCCTCTCAAAATATGGTCCAAGAGGTTGAAAAGGCCTTTAGAGCAGTTCACCCCTTGGTAACCTTTTTGAATGAGGGAATAGACTGAGGCTGTTCCCATCTCATTGTCAGTCGAAGAATGTTATAGAAGGACTATGGTCCTTCCTGAAAACCACTAAAATTTATTGTCTTTAATCGCATACACAGGGAATAAATCGGTAAAAAGCCATTTTTTTAAGCGCTCTAAGGCAATTTTTTGACAGAAATTGTATTATTTGATTGGCGTCAATATATTTTTCATGTCAAAAACTCTTACATGAAATCAGGATTTGTATTTCTGGAATCGTTGGTGGTGGGTACAGGAACCTTCCTGTTTTTGGTGCTCTGCATGTACTTGGTCTTTGGGGTAGATGCTACAGCCCTAGAAGAGGTCTCCGAATTTTTGTATTGGGATATGTACGGTTGGATGTTATTAGCGCCGCTTGTAGGAGTAATTTGCATCTTGGGAATCATTACAGAGCATTTATCTTTTGCAGTCTTTTGGCCATGGGAGAATTTACTCCGACGCTCAATACAACCCCTCGGCGCCTCAGAAGACCAGCCCTTGAGTAAAACCTTCTTTTATGAACTGAGGGCATACCTATTTACAAGTCAAGAAGCCTCGGAACTCGCACGAATGTATCACTATCTTCGAGCGAAAATCAATATAGCCAGGGGGAGCTCAATCAATGCCCTATGCATTTTTGCACTACTTATCTACCAGGAGATCAACCTGGAAGGCTTCCATCCCTTACTCATGCCAGGGATTTTACTTTCAGGTCTCATTTTTATTGGTGGACTGTTTACTTGGTACCTTTTGGTAACCCATGAACTTCGGTGGATCGAGCGCTACAATGAAATTCTGCTAAAATGATGTCTTTACCTTTACAAAAAAGATATTATTAACATGCTAACTTATAGCTACTTGTAATAGGATACTTAACCCTGAAAACCTTGAAAGTTAACCCTTCTTTCCTGCTTGGATTTTTCCTGATAGTCGCACTTTGGAGCTGTGAAGGGGCCGAAGATACCCCACTATCACCCCCTAGCCCTTCACCTCCAGAAGAGATCGTCGATACTCCTCCCATGCTTTCCCTGCCTACAGAATCAGGCGTACAGGCTGTTTCTATGGAACCTGGATTTCGTACGGAGTCAATGTCTCTATCTGGGAATACATCTATGATTTACAGTATTTCCGTTCCAGAAGAGGTCGAGGAGGGAGCAGTTCCCCTTGTGCTCGCTTTACACGGAGGAAATGGAGATGCAGGGTCAGCAGAAGGATTTATGGAATGTCTTCCTATTCCGGCCCTAAAAGGCTTAGATGCCATTATTTTTGCGCCTACAGGGGGAGAATGGTGGCAAGAACTTCATACAATGCGGGTAGTTGAGTTGGTTCGACTGGCCAAGATGTTTTGGCCTATCGATACGAATAAAGTTGTCGTAACAGGCTATAGCAATGGGGGCACAGGAAGCGTATATTTTGCTAAGAATTTCCCCGAAACCTTTTCTGCTGCAATTCCGATGGGGGGCAACTATATGGAGCCTACATGCCCGTTGATTCCTACTTATCTCATTCATGGTGAGGAAGATGAATTTTATTCTCCTGTCTTATTGCAGCAGACGGTATCAGGCCTTCAGGCGAGCGACTGTGATATTCAACTAGAATTCGTTCCAGGTGCTACCCACGGAGCTGCTTGCACCATGATTACCCAACTAGCAGGTGCAAGCTTTTGGCTACAAAATGAGGTGTGGAAGGAGTGAGCTATCGGTAGCGATAAAATTTCCCTTATCTTGTAAGGTGAGCATCTTTATCAACCTGCGATAGCTATCTTATGACTCCCAAATCTGTTTTTCTCTCCGATATTACCAACCGAGAACTAGAATTATTTCTCAAAGCGCACCATACGATTTACATCCCTGTAGGCGCTACGGAGCAGCATGGCCCCCATTCCCCGGTAAGCACAGATGTGCTGATTCCCCAGGAGATTGCTCGAAGAGTAGCAGAGCAACAAGGAAATGCGCTGGTCGCACCTTCCTTACCATATACCTTGTCTTATCCACACCGTGGCTTTGCCTGCGAGTTTAGCCTCAGTATCGAGACCTTTATGGCCATGATTAAGGAACTCGCCTTATCCTTTGCCAGGGCAGGCTTCAAACGCATCGTATTTCTCAACGGGCACTATGACAATACCTATGCCCTCGCTTATGCCTGTGCGATGGCTGATGAGCAAATGCCCGAAGGTGCCAAAGCCTTTCCCTTCAATTACTGGGATGGGATTTCAGCTGAAAAATGGGGTGAGGTTACAGAGGGAGGTAAAGGACTCCATGCAGGCGCAGGAGAGGTTTCAATGATTTTGGCCATCCAGCCTGATTTGATTGACCGCGAGTTTCTCAATGCAGAATTTCCCAATTTCCCAGAAACCAAAACCCAGTCTCCAGCGCTACATACAGCGTATTTCTTTTCCTCCCCTGGGAGTGTGTACAGAATGACCCAAAGTGGTACATGGGGAGACGCCACCCAAGCAACAGCAGAAAAAGGGGAGCAGTTCCTACAATGGGGCGTACAATCTGTCGTTGACTTAATGGAAGATATTGAAAAGACGTTTGAAGAATTACAGATTCGGTAAGTGAAGTAACGGAATATTTTATGGAAAATGAGCCAATTTTCTCTCTTTGAAGCAAAGGCTATGGACTCTTAAACCAACTAGCTAATCTCTGCATATCATGAATAAATTTCCCAAGTTAATTGCACTATTCTTGCTATTCTGTGGGTTTGCCTGCCAACAAGAGCCCCAATTGAGTGATTCCCTTGCCTATGAATCTCTAGAAGAACAAATGGAGCCTCCTATGGATCAGAGTGATAGACAGCAAGATGAGAGGGAACAAGAGCCTGATGAGCCAGCTGATGTGGAGCAAAAACTCATCAAAGAAGGGGATATACGATTTGAAACGGTTAGCATTGACTCAACGAGAAAGCAGGTGCTAGCTGCAGTCAAGCGTAACAAAGGATATATCTCATCCGATAATTCGGAGTCTTATGCTGGTCAGGTAAGCCATACGCTGGTCATACGGGTACCTAAAGAAAACTTTGACGCTTTGGTAAAAGAAATTACCCAAGGAGTGGATCGACTGGACAGGAAGGCCATTCAGGTCAAGGATGTGACAGCAGAGTTTGTAGACATGAGTGCTCGGCTAAAAACCAAAAAAGAGTTAGAGAACCGCTATACAGCCTTATTGCAACAAGCCCGGAATGTAAGTGAGATGCTGGAAATTGAACGGCAAATAGGACAGCTTCGTGGAGAAATAGAGTCTATTGAGGGCAGGTTGAAATATTTGCAGAACAAGGTCTCTCTTTCCACTTTGACAGTCTCTTTTTATGAAACCATTCCTACTCAAGTAGCCTTTGGGAAAAAGTTTGTGGAAGGCTTTCGCCAAGGTTGGGAAAACCTAATCTGGTTTTTGGTTGGGCTGGTCAATATTTGGCCCTTCTTACTATTGATACCTGTGGTTATATGGGGCTTTCGACGCTTGCGTAGGCGATGATGGGAAGGTAACTCATGCTCTCAACCTAAAGCGCTTTACTCACGAACAGGGTAGGGCTTTCCCAAGGTCCATATCCTTCGGAGGCATATAGACGCTTAGCCCCTTCATTACTATCATGCACTTCTAGGGTGAGTTTGGCACAGCCTGCAGCTTTTGCTCGCTCCTCAGCTTCGCGCATAAGGGTGCGGCCAATCCCTTTCCCTCTGTGGGTGGGAAGTACAGCTAGGTCGTGAATATTGAGGTAGGGCTTTCCCGCAAAGGTCGAAAAACCCCACTTACATACAGCAATTCCCACAAACGTTTCGTTCTCTTTGGCTAGTAGGACTTCAATATTTGCATATTTCCTCAATCCCTCCCCCATATTTTCCCGAGCCTGCTGAGATATAGGGGCATTCTGGCCGCCTGGCCCTTGGGCATAGGAATCAATGATTTCTACGATTGCAGCAAGATGCGCTGGGTTTTGTAGGTCTGCTGCTAAGATTTCCATCTCCATGTGTAATATATTTGAAGTAGCAAAGATCCGAATATATTATATATTTCGTTTAGAAGTAGACTTACTTCATTTACTTCCCTTTTGTATGGAACCTCTTTCTATTTCTTTCCTGGATCATGTCATTAAGCAATTCAAATACTACAAGCAATTGGGGGATCACACCTTTGAGCAATTGGAAGAGGCCCACCTTTTTTGGCAGTATAATAAAGCCAGCAATTCCATTGCGATTATCGTAAAACACCTTTGGGGAAATATGCGATCTAGATGGACAAACTTCCTAACAACAGATGGGGAAAAGCCTTGGAGGAATAGGGATTCGGAATTTGAGGCAGATTTTGAGAACCGGGAAGAATTAATGCAAAAATGGGAAGAGGGTTGGAAGTGCCTCTTTGAGGCACTTCAGGAAATAAATACAGGTAATTTTGATCAGCTAGTATACATCCGAAATACAGGACACACTATTCCTGAAGCTGTAGACCGACAGCTAGCCCATTATGCGTATCATGTTGGCCAGATCGTCTATATTGGTCGAATGCTAAAAGGAGATGACTGGATGAGTCTTTCTGTCCCCAAAGGCCAATCTAGAGCCTACAACGAGAAAAAATTCAGCCAACCCAAACACAAGGGCTTTTTTACGGATGAGTTTTTGGAAGAGGGAAATTAACCAAGTAGTTCCTTACCAGCAGACCGTAGTAACCTTTGATAGGATAGTCTATAGTTAAATAGTCCACAGTCCATAGTAACCTTTGATAGAAGAGTCCGTGGTAAAGTAGTCGGTAGTCCGTAGTAACCTTTGCTAGGATAGTCCATAGTTGAATAGTCCATAGTCTATGGTAACCCTTGATACGAGATCAAAGTACACTTTTCAAACCTCAAACCTACCCCCCCTTCTTGCGCATCTCCATTCTCCGCATCGGCATTCCATCTATCAAGGGAAAAATCGGTTCAAGCGCTATTTCGGACCCTTTCTGTCGTAATTTTTCTCCTCCATCTTTGCCAATAAGGATGAGTACCTTTTCTGTCTGGGAAATGCGATACCGATCTCTAAGAACCTTTATATCTTCTATAGATAAGGCTTCCTTTCCTACCCAGCTTTTTCCCTTTTCAAAGACCCTAAATACAACGAGGTCTCTATCTTCCAGTTCCGCCTGTTCTTCCTCTAGTTGCTGGTCAAATTCTACATAATCCAAATCCTGCTCCGAAGGATAAAACAGTAAAATGAGACGATTTTCCCAACGATACGAATCAAGATCTGTTTGCGCCATACAGGTATTTAGGGTAAAGGAAAAAGAAAGGAAGAGAAGTATCAATACTTTCCTTTTACTATAGTAAAAGGATTCTACAGTAGTAGGATGTATCGAAGCTCTGCTTCGCTCGTAGGGGACAGTGGGTATTATATTCACTTCAACAACTGTTAAAAGTCTGCAGAACTCACTCTCTCAATATCAATTCATCTACCTCCTCTAGCGTATCAGGGTTCAGTACCTGCATTTTCACCGAAGAACCGTTAACCGTGAATAAAACAAGGGCATTCTGGGTTGTGAAGCCGCTAACATGAGGCGTCCAAGGAGTCTCTTCCTGGGCGTAATACGGCGCACCTGCTGCTCCATTGTTAATCTGATAAATTGTTCGGGAAAGCTCCACCTTATCTTTGTTCCATCCATCTGGATAGATATTTGTCTCAGAAAAGATTTTGGTTCGAGCATAGTTGTGCTCATCCCCCGTAAGGATGGCGATAGCCTTAGTACTCTGGTTGACAATGATGTCCAACAACTGATCTCTTCTTTCGATAATTCCTTTCTCCAACGGTTTTCCCGCTACATAGGGCCGGGGTTGGTTATTGCCTCTGTACCACATATCATCACCTACGTGGCCTCCATTAGGGAAGAAAGGGGTGTGTTGGGTAATAAAAATGTGATCGATATTTGCATCTGCTTCTAATGTCTCCATGGTTTCTGCGAACCAAGCCAATTGTTCGTCCATAATATATCCATGAAGTCCTCCCCCAGTATGAGGAATTGTAATATGATTGGGAGCGTACCAGTAATCTGAATTCATGACCACTACGGCTACATTGTCATACGTGTAGTAGAACACATTCTCCTTGTACGAAGGGAAATCGATATTTTTCTCATCAGGGTCATAGCTGGCTCCATCTTCACTTTCTGGGCCGTTGGTCGGTAAAACAAAGGACTGAGCAAATGCAGCTTCAGAGGATTCTGTATCATAAGGGAAGCGATCAATGATAAACACTTCTCGGGCTGATCCTCCCCGGAAAGAGTAGTTCAATGCCTCATGGTTACCCATGGAGACATAAATCGGGAAATAGTGCCAAAAAGGCTGCACTGCACGCTTCCAATTCGCATATTGAAGCAAGGTAGCATCGTAAGAAGTGAGATAACCATCAATCAGGTCTCCGGAAAACTGAAAGAAGCTGGCACCTTGCTGCTTCGCAAGTGCCATTATTTTCTTCATGATATAGAAGTTAGTTCCATAGATATCGCGTTCTCCTCCCCCTTGCCCACTTCGGGAATCACTTGCATAGGCAAATACAAACTCACTGCGCGTTCCAGGCGCTGGGGCGGTAGTGAGTTCATAGCTTTGTGAAAAATCGCCATATGAGACTGTATAGGGATAGCTAGTGCTTGGAGAAAGACCTGAAACTGCTATTTCGTGATGATCGGCTTTTTCACTAGAAAATATCTGGCCATTTATTTCTACAGATGCCTCAACTCTTTCCGTTAAGTCAAAGGATAGGGTTGCACCTTCGTGGCTCAGAAGGTTGACATAGGGCCCTTCAACCAGCGTAGGAGCAGGCTTGAAGTTCCCAGCGTAGGTGAAGGACAGCAACCCATCATAAAGCATCTGCCCTTCCTCGTTGACAATGCGATACCCTACCGTTCCACGGCCAGTTTTCTCCCATTTAATCATATCGTAGCGCCCTTTCAGCTGGATGATATTGATGAGGGCTTTTCCTCCTATAATTTCTGCAGGACTCTTAAAGTAAACGGGATGGGGATGTTTGGAATCTCCATATGGTACGAATCCATAGTAAACCCTTCCCTTCAACCCAGGTAGGCCAAAATCGAGTAGGATACCATTTTTATTTCCGGTGGCATTGCCTCGCAATTGCGAAAGGCTGATACCGGGTTGTTCGGGATCTTGAGGGATAGACTTTCCCTTGATTTGAACTTGGTAGGTTCCCCTTCCTTTAATGTTGCTATGAACAGCAGGAACTTTTTGGGAGAATACATCTATACTGAGAACTATGAATAGTATGGATATTCCTAGTAGATGAGAAGCTTTCACAAAGGATTTTGTCATGGTAGGTCAGTTGATTAGTAGGAAATCCGCGAATTGTTCATAGCTAATAAATCAACTATTGACTATGGATCATCGGACTATGG
>JBCCTX010000067.1:0-25990 GCA_039197765.1 Bacteroidota bacterium | reverse complement strand
TTGGACCGTTCAAACCCTACAAAATGGACTTCCACGCCTGAAAACGGTTGCGCATTACATTGAATCAAAAAGTATGAAGGACGTTACCAACTTCATTCGCTTTGATTTCAGAGGAGACTTAGATTGGGACTATATTCAGGCCTGCCGAGCCGTTTGGAAAGGACCTGTGTTACTTAAGGGAATATTACACCCTGCCGACGCTCAAATGGCAGTAGACGCAGGCTTGGATGGCATAGTGGTCTCCAACCACGGTGGCAGACAATTCGATGGCGTTGTTCCTGCAATCCAGGCGCTACCCGCTATTGTGGAGCAAATTGAGGGAAAAGTCCCTATTGTATATGACAGTGGCGTGCGGTCTGGCCTGGATATTCTACGTGCCTTAGCCCTAGGGGCGGATTTTGTTTTGCTAGGAAGGGCCTATCTCTATGGGGTTGCTGCCCTAGAACTAGAGGGTGCTTCTCTAGCTACAGAAATTTTAAAAGAGGATATGCGAAATAATATGATTCAACTGGGAGTAGAGAGCATTGAGCAACTACGGGAATTAATTCCTTTGTCTATAAAAGTGCAAGCTTAACGTTGAATATGGCGAGGTCTAGGCCTTCATCGCACCTGCAACACCAACACCCCACCGATAATGATCGCTGCACTAATCCAGTGATAGGTATATAAGGTTTCCCCAAAAAACAGGGCGAAAAATGCCGCTGACAAGGGTACTGCGTTTAAAAATATTCCTGCTTTGGGGGCCCCTATTTGGGCAATTCCCTGGTTCCAGAGATAATACGCTAAAGAGGTTCCTAAAAAGCCTACTCCCAAAGAGGATAGCCAATAGGTAGTAGAATAGGTGGTAAAATCCCCAATGGGTTGCAACCAAAATACTGCAAGGAACCCTAACATTACGACAAAGTTGGTGAAGAAGGTAAGATGGCTGTTCGAAAGTCTACCACTGTATTGCTTTACCCAAACATTGTGAAAAGCAAACATAATTGCAGCGGCTACCATGATCAAGTCTCCTATGGAAAAGCTGAGCTGCCCAAGGCTGTTAAGCTCTCCTTTGCTGATAAGGTATACAGCACCAAATAATGCAATGGTAACCCCCAAAATTTGGCGAGGATAAATGGGCGTTTTCAGCATCCAAGCTGAAAAAACAAGCGTTAGGGCAGGCGTTAGCGCAGCGATCAAGCCTGCATTAACAGCAGAGGTATAAGACATCCCAACAAACAGTAAAAAGTTAAACAGGAAAAGGCCTGCAAACCCAATTACGAGTATTGGGGCCCAATTTTTCTGTATCTCTGTCCATTTGGGTACATTTTTGTACAGCAAAAAACTTAGAGGAACAACTGCAAAAATATAACGCCACAGTCCCGCCTCAAGGGCTGCACTTTCTTGCAGCATGACCTTTATTAAGTGAAAATTTAGACCCCAAGTAGTAGCAGCAGTCAGACAAAACAACCCTGCAATCAGTTCATTTTTTCGTACCATTCTAAGGCCAAATATAGAAGAAAAAATAATAGATCTGAGGGGATGATTGTGGGTTCAGCATAAAGTCCTAAAAAATCTGCCTTCTGTTACTACCCATAAAAAAGGAGGGGTTTCCCCCTCCTGGTCAAAAAACATTCCTCGATAAAAAATGCTCCCTGCCTATACAGGGCGCACGAGGTTCCAGCTCTCATTCCTTAAAAAACCTTTTGTATCGCATTATAGATTCGGCATCAATGGCTCTCTCCAGCATAACTTTGAAGGATTGACTCTGTAGACCTTATCAAACTCACTACTAGCATAGCATTACACTGAATGTGATTCAGGTACCAGGTATTTTTGGAAGCCCCAAAATCGACACAATGCGCATTTTATCTATAAACCGAAAAGGAGAAAATAAATTGTCTACGAACTACACTATTTCCTGAAATAAATGAACGTAAAGAAATTTCTCTAACCTAAAAGCCAACTTTACATGGTACATGAAAGAATAGTTTTCTGTAAAATTGTACCAACGTACTGAATTTCCCGACTCTCTAAACATAAAAGTCAAAAAGCCCCTTTGGTTTTATTCCCATGCTTATGTAATATCGCCTAAGCTTTTTATGCTCTGTTTGGTAGTCGGATTAGTATTCAGATTATGCCGCCGAATGTGATGGGGATAGAAGTGCAGGGTAAAAGGCCCTGGTTGATTCTTTGGAGATGTTTTGATGCTTTTTCTCGGTAAAAAAAGGACCTAATTAGAACAGATCTCAGTACAGGACAAAAAAATAAAATTCCTCAAAATACCCCCTTGCAGCGTTGATTTTGTGTGTTAGAGAAGGGGGCGTAGGGGATGATAAATAACTCACAAATGGATTAGCAATCATTTACCTAAGTTTTGTCCTGTACACATAGAATAGATAATAAAATATAAGATTATTTCTGCTTAAAAGTTGTTTGAAAATACTACCCCTATGACCGGACCCTTTTACCACGTCGTGTTCTTCTGGCTCAAAGAACCCGAAAACCCAGAAACCCGCAGTTTCTTCTTGGAAGTACTCAATACCTTTTTGGATAACACCCCTGGGATCATGACCCGCCACATAGGCAGTCCCGCGGCGACCAACCGAGAAGTCATTGACAGTAGCTATACCTTTTCGCTGATTCTTACTTTTGAGTCTAAAGAGACTCAGGATGCTTACCAAGAACATCCGGCTCATAAGGTATTTGTGGAGAAATGTGCAGAGTTGTGGGATCGGGTTCAGGTGTATGACTCGGTGGTATTGGGAGGAAATTGACTTAGTCTTCTCGCCCTCTAATATTATTTAAGACATCTTCGTCTATTCCCAATTCTTTAAGATCTCTTTTTGGGGAGAGGGTAAAGATGGCCCCATTGAGATTTGCTCCCTTTAGATCTGCCTTAGTAAGTACTGCAGATCTGAAATTTACTCCATTAAGCCATGAATTCTTTAAATCGCTATTTGATAAAGAAGACTTTTGGGAAATGAATCATATTTAGATGATTCTACGTCTCCATTTCACCCCCTTACCTCCCCCTCTCCTAATCCCTTTTCCAGATCTTGCAGGGGGATAGTTTAAAAGAACAGACTTCTTTTGCATTCAATAATAAAATCCAATTTTATAGAAACGTGCGTAGGAGTGCACGAATGCGGGGGGAAACCCCTTGAGAATCCCCTTCAAAGGGGAAGGGGGAGGTTGATTCGTATCAAAGATCCCTTTAAGGGGCGAGATTTTTTGGTTCTTTTTCTTCAGTAAAAAAAGAACAATTTATTCACGTGGCCTTCTTATACCCTTTCCCCTCTATCATCATACGAGAGATAATCTCACAAAGAATCTCTGAAGTCCCCCCACCGATTTGTCCCAGTCGTGCATCGCGGAACATCCTTGCCAGGGGATAAGATTCCATATAGCCATAGCCACCAAACATCTGGAGGCATTGGGTCGTAACTCGATCGGCTAATTGCGTAGCAACCAATTTGGCCATGGAAGCCTCTTTGACGAGGTAATCTCCGTGCTGGTAGCGATCATATAGGCTGTATACAAATTGACGGGTACATTCGATTTCAGCTGCCATCTGAGCCACTTTATGTCGAAGAACTTGAAATCTATTGATAGATTGACCAAAGGCTTCCCGCTCAGCAATATACTGAAGGGTAAGTTCTAATGCATAAGCCGACTGTGCGTAACCTCCTACTGCCATAGCTAGTCTTTCCGACACAAAATGCTGCATAATGTAGTAAAAGCCTCGCCCTTCTTCTCCAAGTAAATGATTAATAGGTACACGGACAGAATCAAAAGAGATTTCTCCTGTATCTGATGCGTGCCAGCCCAATTTTTCCAGCTTAGTGGCCTGTAGTCCCGGACTGTCTCTGTCTATGATCAATAAACTGATTCCGCCTGCTCCTTGATCGGGACTAGTTTTAACAGCCACGACTAAGAAGTCGCTTAAGACCCCATTCGTAATGAATGTCTTAGAGCCATCTACTACGTAAAAATCCCCTTCGCGCACAGCAGTAGTCCGAATGGCTTTTACATCAGATCCTCCAAAGGGTTCTGTAATGGCAAGACAGCCAATTTTTTCCCCTTTAATTCCAGGCACCAAATATTTTTCTTTAAGGTAGCTATCTCCTTCGGCATTAATATGCGTAAGGGCAAGTCCAGGATGCGCACCGATAGAAGCCCCAAAACCGCCTGAGTTCATCCGAGCAATTTCCTCTTCAAAAATCACCTGATACCAAATATCCAACTCCAAGCCCCCATATAATTCGGGTTGTTGAAGGCCAAAATAGCCCATTTCTCCAAACTTGTGGTAAATACTTCGAGGAAGCTCTCCCACCTTTTCCCAAGCGTCAATATGAGGTTTAACTTCACTTTCTAAAAACGCGCGAAAACTTTCTCGAAACAATTGGTGTTCTTCAGTAAAATACGTAGTAGGCATCGGTAGATAGTTAAATAGTCCATGGTCCACAGCTTAACTTTTGAAGAGATTTTCAAAAACGTCGGACTCAACTTCATAAATCTACAAAATCTAAATTACCTTTAGACGAATAAAAAACCTAGAACCCTTAACTAACAATACAGAATCCTTTACTTTATGCCAATACCCAGTTCTCTCTCTCCCCTTAGCTTGCCTGTAGTTGCCGCCCCCATGTTTCTCATTTCAGGCCCCAAACTGGTCATTGAGTGTTGTAAAAATGGAATTATAGGTACCTTTCCAGCATTGAACCACCGCACCAGCGAAGGATTCGAAGAATGGCTGATTCAAATTAAGACGGAACTTGCAGAGTTTGAAGCAGAAACAGGGAAGAAAGCTGCTCCATTCGGCGTCAACCTCATCGTGCACCGAACCAATCCTAGATTAGCGGCTGACCTAGCCCTTTGTGTCAAACACGAAGTACCCTTGATCATTACCTCTCTAGGGGCAGTTTCTAGCTTAATAGATACTGTTCATAGCTATGGGGGCTTAGTGTTTCACGATGTTATCCAAAAGCGCCATGCCCAAAAGGCCGCTGATGCAGGAGTAGATGGCCTAATTTTAGTAGCCGCCGGAGCTGGAGGTCATGCAGGAACGATCAACCCGATTTCTCTGGTCTCGGAGATCAAAAGTTTTTTCGATAAAACCATTCTCCTTTCGGGATGCCTGAGTAATGGCCGTGATGTAGCTGCTGCCTTACAGATCGGAGCAGACTTTGCCTACATGGGAACCCGATTTATAAATGTAGAGGAAAGTCAGGCCGATCCAGCATATCAGCAAATGATCATTGACTCAGGAGCAAGCGACATTGTGCATACCGCCGCAATTTCTGGGGTTCATGCGAATTTTCTGCGTTCCAGTTTGGAAGCTATGGGAATAACAGAAGAAATGTGGAAGCTCAAAGCAAAAATTGATTTCGGGAAGGAATTAGACGAAGCTCAGGCAGAGGCCAAAGCCTGGAAAACCCTGTGGTCAGCTGGCCAGGGTGTTACGAGTATAAAAGACGTACTACCTGTAGCTGAATTGGTCCATCGATTAAAAGAAGAGTTCCAAGAGGCTATACAAGATCAAGTCCAGCGGTCAAGTGTATTTTTGCAAAAGGAGAAAGCCTAACTGTTAGTCTATGGAAATCCTACAATCGCCAAACATTCCGGTGCCCAAAGGGCACTACTCTCCCGCCATTTCCCATAATGGATTGTTATATATTTCAGGTCAATTACCCTATGACCCCGAAAACCAGTCAAGCCCAGAGGGTATAGAGGCACAAACACTTGCGACACTTGAAAAAATGGATGTTCTGTTAAGAGAGGCTGGGACTACGCGTTCTAAGGTTCTTCAATGTCGGATATACATTTCAGATGTAAACCTTTGGGGGAAAGTAAACGAAGTATATGCCTCCTTTTTTGGAAATCATAAGCCTGTACGCTGTGTGGTTCCTGTTAACCAGCTTCATTATGGATGCTTGATTGAAATAGAGGCCCTAGCAGTAATTGAATAGTGGGGGACGTTGTTATTTCAATTGGCTTAGGTACTTGAGTTGACAAGAATCATAGCTTAACCATTGTGAGAGGAGCTTCAATAATCCCCTGGAATCGAACCAGGGGATTATTTATATTGTTCATACCAATCAAACTGCCGTGTAATAGTTTCCTGCTTGGTCTGTTTGATATACTCCAAAAAAGCTACCGCAGCCGGAGAGTGGCGCTTCCCTTTCAGCCAAATTAAGCTCCAGGTAGTTTGAATGGGAAGCCCTGCAATAGGAATGATTTTAAGTTGTCCCTGCATCAATTCATTTCGAATACCAATAAGAGGCATGATGGACAAGCCCAATCCAGCCAGAACAGCTTGCTTTACCGCTTCATTAGAAGAAAGCTCCAATTTTCTATTTACCTCCACCTTCAGTTCCTGAATAAATCGTTCCATGGTTTGCCGAGTACCTGATCCAAATTCACGGTAAATCAGGGGAATACGGGAAAAAAAGGTGGTGGGATTTTCTTCTCCCTCAGGGGTAAAATCATGCTTGGCAACAAGGTATAATTTATTGGAAATGAGATCGAGTCGCTCGACCCTTATATGGTCGGGGATAATCGAGACCAAAGAAAAATCTACTTCGTTATTTTCCAGCGTTTCTACAACTTTCAGTTTGTTGGTAACATCCATTTCCAGTTGGACCCCTTCGTGCTGGTTGAAGAAATCTACTAGAAAATAGGGCATAACATATTTTCCCGTTGAGACAACGGAAATTTTTAATTTCCCCACCAAATGCCCTTTGTAGGCAAGGGTTTTGTGCTGAATCGCATACGCTTGATCAATAATTTGCTGTGCCGCTTCTTCAATTTCTTTCCCAAAATCTGTAATAAACAATCGCTTACCAACCACCTCTGTAAGAGGGATATCAAACTGATCCTGAAGCTTTTTCAATTGGATAGAAACCGCTGGTTGCGTAAGGTGGAGAGCCTCAGCAGCCTTTGTAATACTCCGAGTTTCTGCCACCTTCAAGAATACCTGTAATTGGTGTAACGTGTAATTCATAAATTATTTTTATGCTTTATATAATAAATATAAATAAAAATTTATGAAAACTTTGTCCCATATTTGTGAAAGAAACTTAAACAAACCTTATGAAAAATATAACCATAGCGAAAGGAGACGGAATAGGACCAGAGATCATGAACGCCGTGATCAATATCATGAAATCTACTGGGGTAGACCTTTCCTTTGAAGAGGTTCAAATCGGAGAGAAAGCATATCTATCAGGGTTTTCTTCTGGTATTGGACCCGAAGCTTGGGAGGTTATTCGAAGAAATAAGGTTTTCCTAAAAGCCCCCATTTCTACGCCTCAAGGGGGAGGGTATAAGAGTTTAAATGTTACCATGCGTAAGGCTTTAAACCTCTTTGCCAATGTCAGGCCTTGTAGAAGCTTCCACCCCTATGTCCACACAAAGCACCCTTTATTGGATGTGGTAGTAATCCGTGAGAACGAAGAGGATCTATACGCAGGGATAGAGCACCAACAGACCTCTGAGGTCGTGCAGTGCTTGAAGCTAATAAGTAGGCCTGGGTGTGAGCAGATCATTCGATATGCCTTTGAATATGCTAGGCACCACAATCGTAGAAAAGTAACATGCCTTACCAAGGACAATATTATGAAACAAACAGACGGTTTGTTTCACCAGGTATTTCGAGAAATTGCTCCCAAATATCCAGAGATAGAAGCAAATCACATGATTATCGATATTGGTACCGCTCGACTAGCTGATACACCCGAGCAATTTGATGTGATTGTAGTTCCCAACCTTTATGGGGATATAATTTCAGATGTAGTAGCTCAAATTACGGGTTCTGTAGGACTTGCCGGCTCGGTGAACATGGGCTTAGAGTGCGCAATGTTTGAAGCCATACACGGTTCGGCTCCAGATATCGCCGGTAAGGATATAGCGAACCCATCTGGACTACTGCAAGGCGCAATCATGATGTTGAACCATATTGGGGAAACAAAGAGCGCGGCATTGATACAGAACGCTTGGTTGAGAACTTTGGAAGAAGGCATCCATACGCCTGATATTTACAGCGATGACACGAGTAGACTCCAAGTAGGGACACAGGCTTTCACAAAAGCTTTAATAGCCAGACTGGGAAGGAAACCTGAGAAACTTCCCGTATGTGAAGTCTTGTCGGATACTCCCATCTCTCTTCCGAGGTATCAGCGAAAGAACTTTGATAAGAAAGAGCTTATGGGAGTTGATCTTTTCGTCGACTGGCAAGGATACGAGTCTGGACAACTTGCCAATAAGCTGAAAGCTATACAACCTCATGGTGTAGAACTGTCTATGATAACTAATCGAGGGATAAAAGTATGGCCAAATGGCTTTGACGAGACCTTTTGTACAGATCACTGGCGGTGCAGATTTGAAAGCACAAATAAAAGCCCCATTGCTAAAAAGCAAATTATTGAATTGCTCCAGAATGCGGAGGCCCAAGATATTGACACAATCAAAACCGAGAACTTATACACCTTCAATGGGAAACCTGCCTTCTCATTAGGCCAAGGACAATAATTATTGACTCTTAATTAACTGAGGAAAAATGCTATTAAACTCTTTAGCCCCCATAACTAATACCCCGATACTGTTTTCAGATGAAAACCTGGTAGAAATAAAGTTGATCGCCTCATGCGTCATCATTGGAATGCTCCTGTACTTTAGGGCTTTATCATTCACACAAAACAAACTATCAAATATGGATAACACAAAAGTAGTTCCCTAACCCAGGTAAAAAATTAGTGATTGCAAGTTTATATGTTGAAAATGGATCTTTCATGGGTGAGTCTTCCAAAGGGATTTGGAAGGCTCTTTTTCTATTCCTCCCCCCACTTTACTCTCTATTTCTTCTCCAAAAATCAGGGATTACCCTTAGTCTACTTGAAAAAAATTTACTCAACTTGAGAGGGTTGAGAGAAACCTTATTTCAGCAATTGGCTGTGAAAAATTTCCTTTCGGGAGTTCCTACTTGGACCCTTTAGTTCCAAGGACGTGAAGGAATCTCCATAAGAAAGGCGTCCTCCCTGTAATAGAAGGTTCTCAAAATTTTTTCAGAAATAATTTTTTAAAAAATGTTTTCATACATGAAAGTACTTTACCCACTTGCTATTTTCCTATTTCTCCATACAACGCTTTGGGGACAAAAAATTGTAGAACACATTGGAATCGCCCAAACCCGAATTGACCTTTCCAACCTAACTGTAGTGGGACAGATTGAAATTTCGCCTACTGTTCCTGGTAAGGTGATCGTTCGCTTTGATGGAAACTGTATTTCCACACCAGGAGACCGGATTATCCTTGCTGCTAGTAATACTACTAGCTGGAATGTAAATGATGGCAATATAGGTGTTGAAGCTGTGGATGGAGACCTCAACCGAAATGGGTTTTCACATACACGTGTTTACGACGTAAACCCAGGAAGTCAAACTTTCTATGCAGTGGCACAAAATTTTGTTGAAACTGATGGGGACGCAGAAGCTTCCATTTATGCAAGTCTCACTGTCGAATTCATTCCTTCAACACTGGGAATCACCGAACACTTAGGAATCAATGAGACCCGGATTGACCTTTCCAACCCAACAGTAGTTGGTCAGATTAATATCAGCCCCGATGTTGCAGGAAAAGCGATCGTACGATTTGACGGATCTTGCCTTTCCACCCCTGGCGATCGGATTGTTCTTGCGGCAAGCGACATACCCAATTGGAGTGTAAATGATGGAAATGTAAGCGTTGAAGCTGTGGATGCAGATGTCAACCAAAAGGGGTTTTCACATACGCGTGTTTATGATGTTGGTCCGGGAAACCACAGTTTTTATGCCGTTGCTCATAATTTTGTTGAAACTGAGGGTGATGGGGAAGCCTCTATTTATGCAAGTTTAACGGTAGAATTCATTCCTTCAACCTATGGAATCACCGAACATGTAGGGATCAATGAGACGGGAATTGACCTTACTAACCCAACAACAATAGGTCAAATAGACATTAATCCTTCAGTCCCAGGCAAGGCTCTAGTTCATTTCAATGGGAGCTGTATTTCTACCCCCGGAGATCGAATCGTCTTGGCGGCAAGTGATACACCCGATTGGAACGTAAATGATGGAAGTGTAGGGGTCGAAGCTGTGGATAGCGACATTAACCGGAATGGGTTCTCCCATACCCGTGTATATGAAATTGGACCTGGAAATCATTCGTTTTATGCCGTTGCTCATAATTTTGTCGAAACAGACGGCGATGCCGAAGCTTCTATCTATGCCAGCCTAACAGTGGAGTTTATCCCAGATGAGAGTATCTGTCCAGACTTAGTCGTAAAATCTCTCACAGTTACAAATTACAGTGAAAACTCTATCCAATACAGTTATGTGGTAGAAAATATAGGCACAGCCCCTGTTGATCTCAATGGGCCTACTAGCAGCCCGAATGACAATGTGTCTATTCAAGCTTTCATCTCTGCTGATGAAGTATTTAACAATGCAGGAGATTTACCCGCTGGAGGAACGAGCCTAGTTTCCTCGAACAATATCCTCGATCCTGGAGAAACTTTTGAGGGTTCCTTTCAGGGAAGCCCAGCTATTGACCTTGAGGCCTTTCCCTATCTTACAGTAAAAATCGACTGGAGGGAAGCAGTAGAGGAGTGTGAAGAAGACAATAATACCCTAGCGGCTTTGATCGATTCCTCTGAGGATTGTCCAGATCTTGTAGTGAAGTCGCTTACTGTCACCAGCTATTCTGAAAGCAATATCCAATACAGCTATGTAATTGAAAATATTGGGACAGGTCCAGCTGATCTCAATGGACCCACAAACGCTAACAATGACAATGTTAGTGTACAAGCTTTCCTTTCTACCGATGAGGTATTCAACAATGCAGACGATATTGCAGCTGGAGGGTCTATTTTGGGAGCCTCTCCCCTACCTATTCTCCAGCCGGGAGATACCTATGAGGGATCTTTTGGAGCGAGTGCTGCAGTAGATTTAGAGACTCATCCTTTTATTAGCCTCAAAGTAGACTGGGGTGAAGTTCTGGAAGAATGCGAGGAAGACAACAATACCCTAGCGGCTTTGATCGATTCCTCTGAGGATTGTCCAGATCTTGTAGTAAAGTCGCTTACCGTCACCAGCTATTCTGAAAGCAATATCCAATACAGCTATGTAATTGAAAATATTGGGACAGGTCCAGCTGATCTCAATGGACCCACAAACGCTAACAATGACAATGTCAGTGTCCAGGCCTTCCTTTCTGCCGATGAGGTATTCAACAATGCAGACGATATTGCAGCTGGAGGGTCTATTTTGGGAGCCTCTCCCCTACCTATTCTCCAGCCGGGAGAAACCTATGAGGGATCTTTTGGGGCGAGTGCTGCGGTAGATCCTGGGACCCACCCTTTCCTCACATTGAAAGTAGATTGGGGAGAAGTACTTGAAGAGTGTGAAGAGGAAAATAATACCATTGTGGGGGTTGTAGATTCTTCACTGATTACTTCCCTCTCATTATTTCAACAGAGAACCCTCCCCCTTAAGGTCTATCCTAACCCCTTAAAAATCGGCCAAACAATAAGGTTAGTGCTTGAGTCCAAAGACTTTGATGTTACCCTATTAAACAGCCTAGGACAAATCCAATATGTTGAACGGAATGTGCAAGTAATTCCAACAAACCAGCTCATACCCGGATATTACTGGATACACATCCGCGACCGAAACACTGGAAAGATGGGCTCCCAGGGCATTTTAATCCAATAAAAAGCGCTCCAAATAGATGTATCCCTAGAAACAAGTTTCCTATTTTGATATAAGTTGGCAGAATGAGAATGTATGTTCCAAAACTGAAAAGGGAATAATTCTATCAATCCTATGTGAATTTACTGGCAATTGACTATGTTCGTTTTCATCTTCGAAAAAGTTGATACAATTGAACTATGTCTATACCTATTACGGTAAACGAAATTGGGGAATTCGTACGGTATAAGTCATGTGAGCGAAGAATACGGTTAGCAATAAATGGCGATACGGAAGCAAAACGCTTACCCTTCTATGGTAAACTGTTCAATACCATAGATCCCGTTTTGCGTTCGGTCGGCCAGAAACGAGAACAGGAGTGGGAACGCTCTCTCCTAGATGAAGGCTATACGAAACTAGCGAACGATCTAGTGGGCCTAGAAAGCCTGGCCCAGTTTTTCCAACAGTTAGCGGTTTGCCAGCGTAAAGAGAACTATTTTGGTAGGGAGATCGGTATTTCTGGAACTATTGGAGGATTTCAGGTGAATGGAAATATAGACTTTTTACTCTTGCAATGGAAAGGTAGCTTTCCTATTCTTCGAATTGTAGAATGCAAAACTAGTCGTAAAGAAAAGACCTACCATCGAATTCAAATCGCCCTTTTCCAAAAATTACTCCAAGACTTCTTGCGGAGTAAGGTAATTAGAGTAGATGGTATACAACTCGGTCCAACTCACATCGAGAGCGTGGTGGCACGGATTGACAAAAAGACCCATCAGAGCGAAGATATCCCCAGCCTGGAACCTTTGCGATTAGACCGCGAAATCGCAGATATAGAAAAGCTCCTAGAAGAGCGGGGGAACCTTAGTCAAATTCTTTCTACTCCCCTTGAATCGCTCGATTACTGCATAGAGTCTAAGTGCGATGACTGTCGATTCAACGTGCATTGTCTTACTGAAAGTAGCCGTCTCAATAAAATCCAATTAATTGGCTTGAGCGCCACGACCTTAAAGGTATTGAGCCAATATGGGGTAGAAAGTCTTGACGATCTCGCTGAATTAGACCTGAATGGAGAAACCGCGAAAGCTATTCGCAACCACACAGGCTTTTCTGAAAATTTGGGCTTTCTAGTAAAAAAAGCACAAGCTAGAAGGGCTACCCTACCTCAACAGGCAGAAGAGCAGGAAAAAGGATTTGAAGTAATAAGCCTCAGGTATGACCAACAAACTACTCTTCCTTCCTACTCCGTACAGGGCCACCCCCTCATCCGTATTTACCTATCGGTAGATTATGACAATATAGAAAATAGGATCATTGCGCTTTCCGCACACATTACGAAAAGTCTTTATCCCATACGCACACGGTTTGAAGAAGCAGATGTAATGGAAGAGGTTTCGTCCCAAATGGGACACGTAGACCTTCAGGATATCCAAGGAAAATCTATCATCGAAATTATTCCTGCTGCATGGACAGGAGTATATGCCGAGGATAACGAAGTAGAGCGAATGCTGCTCCAAAGCTTCTTTAAAAAGCTAGGGAATATGATTTCTCAAGTTGCCGGGACCTACATGGCACCGATCCATTTTTATGTCTGGTCCAGGTCAGAGATACGCAACCTTACCGAGGCTTGTGGAAGGCTAGGAACGAGTCTACTAGCAAGTTTCCAGCATTTACTGGGGTGTAGAGAGAGTCTGGATCAGCTTATTTTCTCCTGTTTAGAAGATGAAGTGAAACACAATTATGGGTTGGGATGGACTGGAAGGGGACTACCCGTAATTGCTTCGCTCACCTGGTTTGGGAAACGCTACTCCTGGCGTAGGAAAATAGAAGGGAAAATCATCAACCTAGAGAATCTATTTTACCAGGATATTTTTGACTTCAAAGCAGAATTGGACCTAACGGAAACGAATGAGTGGGGAAAGACTAGGGGAACTCGACACAAGTTTGAAATACGGAGTAGGTATAGAGGAGGACTTACCGTACCTTACTTCCATGCCTACTGGGGAAGTTTACCCGCCGAGGCGGTTAACCCCCAGGTACAAGAAGCTTTAGATCGCTACCAAAAGGCAAGCTATCCTCCTTATTTATCGGCATTTTTGGAGGCTAGGACCCATGCCCTCCGTTGGATAGAAGGCTTCCTTCGAAAAAATACGGAAATACAGAAACCTTTCATACAGGTACGAGAACTTCACCGCTTTTCACTCGATGTTCACGAGACGCGAAAGGCTGCCATCAATTACCTACAATTAGATTACCACGTTAAGTACAATGACTGGCTTGCAAACAATTTACGAGCCCCCATCAACCGTATTTCAACCGGAGAAGCCCTTCCCTTAAAAGATATCCAAGTGGTAAACGATAAGCAGGTAACTTGCTTGATTGATGTCGAACGAATAGGTATTAGTTTGAGCCAATTATCAGCGATCAGCAATATTCAAGAAGATAGCTTTGCCCGACTCAGTCCTTGTGATCCCTCATGGGAAAAAGGGCAAAGCCTTAAACAGCTACTCAACAGTGGAGCCTCCTGTACAGTAGACCATATCAATTGGGAAACAGGTCTCATGGTTCTTTCCATTATGTTTGCCCGACCTTCTACCTATATCGTGAAAAGCTTTGGTATAGGGAGGCTACAACCTGGAACCCTTATTTTTCAATCCGCAATCCTGGATAGCAGTATCAGCGACTACGTCTCCAATCGCGTGGCAAGGGTTTTGGAAGAAACGCCAGCAACCCACATCAATGAGTGGTTTCATCCAAGCGATCCCAAGGTTCCTCCATCCGATTCTTATACGACAGACCAATTACAAGTTATGCGTGAGTTGGTAGAAGGGTTCCGATATGGGGGAGATCAGCAGTACGCCTTACATCCTGGACAAGTTCAAGCCATTATGGATGGACTTAGAACTCGGGTTCAACTTTTATTGGGACCTCCGGGAACAGGGAAAACCATGACTACCGCTGTTTCGGTTTTGTGTAAGATTCTTCTCAAGCATGAAAAAGGAGATATTCTCTTGATTTCGGGGAATACCCATCGAGCAGTAGATGAGCTTTTGCTGCGCATCCGCGGGATAGTTGAAGATTTCACCCAATATGTAGGAACCAGAGGCTATTCACTCCCACCTATTTTCATTGGAAAAGCCTCCAGGGATGATTCAGAGGTTCCCCCTGGCATTGCTCCACTCCCCAATTACCAGAGTACACCTATCAAAGATGCTCGCAGGAAGCACATCGTTATCATTGGAGGAACCATTAGCAGCATCTTAAAGCTGGGAAAGAAGCTAGACAACTCCGCTGGATTTCAAAAGACGGGCTTCAACGTGAAGACCATGATTATTGATGAAGCCAGTATGATGGTCTTTCCTAATTTCCTGGCCTTGGCAACCTTAGTTTCACCAGAGGGAGAAATTATGTTAGCAGGAGATCACCATCAACTATCTCCTATTGTTGCCCATGATTGGAATAAGGAAGATCGCCCAACCGTAATTCTATACCAGCCCTTTCTCAGCTCCTACGACTCCATGCGACGCCTCAAAAAACACCCACATGTAAATGACCGAGCTATTCACATTTCCCCCTTAACGTACACCTACAGGCTCCCTCAGGTTGTTCGTAGCCTTATTGCCCAATTGTATCGAACCGATCATTTTGAATTGGGAGGACGGACCGATACCCATCCTCTTCCAAATTTTCATCTATCTAGCGGCTGGGAATCCGTATGGCAAGGCTATACAGGGCTTTTCCTCGTGGTGCATGATGAACGCAGTTCCCGAAAGAGCAATCCTGTAGAAATTGATATTGTCGAACGGATTCTATTGGCTTATTCTGGGGCACATAACAATAAGCCCATTCCTCAAGACCATATTGCCCTGGTGACTCCTCATAGGACCCAACGCACCCTGCTCAAACAGCGCTTTGAAAAGCGCTACAAAGATTCCATTACAGTCATTGATACGGTAGAACGCTTACAAGGAGGCGAACGCCCGACCATCATCGTTTCTGCGACGGCTAGTGATCCTTCTGCCATTAGTGCCACTGCGGAGTTTGTTCTCAACCTCAACCGGGCTAATGTGGCTTTTTCGAGGTCCAGTGAACGCTTGATTGTCGTGGTTTCTCAAAGCCTTTTGAACTTTATCCCCTCAGATGCGGAGCATTATGACAATGCCTTGTTGTGGAAGACCCTGCGGAAACTGTGTGGCAAGCAGATATCTGTTGCGGAAATTGAAGACGGATACAAGGTTGAGATATTCACCGTGGGAAAATAGTTCTCTTCGCATGGGAATTACGGGCTGTTAAATCGTAACCCATGCTTTTTTAAATTTGTAAACGCCGTATCCATGTAAGCTACCGGAGCATTGACCTGAGGTAACCAGGCTTTGTGTTTGTCAATGACTACTTGAAACCTAGGATCGCTCGCTAGATTTTGGTATTCCCTCGGATCACTTGACATGTTATACAACTCTTCAGAACCATCCGCATAACGGATGTATCGAAATCTCTCCGAACGAACGGCATGATTCTCTTGTCCATAGGTGCTGATAGCTGCATGAGGCCAAGGATAGTTCGGATCTGATACTAGCGGTACAAGGGAGCTCCCTTCATTTTCTTTAAGCTTTGGTAGCCCTGCTAGCTCAGTAAGAGTAGGAAAAATATGAATCAGGTCGACCGGGTTCAGACAAACCCTTCCAGGTGAGGTGCCTTCAGGTAGAGCGGAAGAAATGCTAGGAGGTACATGGACCATCAAGGGGATGCGAGTCGTACGTTCCCATAAGGCGAATTTTCGCCAGTGCTGCTTCTCCCCGAGGTTCCACCCGTGGTCCGAACACAACACTACAATAGTATTTGCCCAATATGGGGATTGTTGAAGCCCTTCCATGAGTTTACCAAACATTGCATCAGCGAAATGAATGGAGGCGAGATAGCCTTGAACAGCGGCTTTCCATCGAGATGCTTCTGTAACCTTATTATGGTCTTGAAATCGAATCATCTGTTTGGCTGCTTCAGGTAAGTCATCAAGATCTCCAAATGAAAACTCAGGGAGCAATATGCTATCCAAGGGATACGTATTGAAATATGCTGGAGGAACATACCAAGGTAAGTGAGGCCGATAAATTCCACAGGCCATGAAAAATGGCTGATCAAACCTGCGTTGCTGCAACTGCTTGACCACCCAATCTACAGTCTTGTAGTCTGGCATAGCAGTATCTGCCACCTCTACTGGTCCCCAGTCGAAATGGCTCATGTCTAAGCCACTCTTGTTGGGAGGAGTTTCCGGAAAAGTAAATCGCTGCTGATAGGGAGAGGGGGCAAATTCATCCCACGAATCTGGATCTGTGTATAAGCGGTGAAACACTTTCCCACTTCCCAGGCTGTAATAGCCATGCTGTTTAAAGTATTGGGGTAACGTTAAGGCAGAAGGATTGATAAATCGTAGGGGTTGCTCATTATAGTAAATGCCAGAGGTTGAGGGACGAATACCTGTAAGTAAGGATACCCGAGAGGGGTTACATGCAGGGGCAGCAGTATATGCTCGATCGAAACTCATAGAACGAGCTGCGAAGGCATCCATATGGGGAGTTAAAGATTGAGGGTGCCCTCTCAGCTTCCCAGTCCAATCATTCAGATCGTCTACAATAATCAATAAGACATTGGGTTTATCAATTTTCTGGGGCTTCATGCAGGCAGTTGCCAAAAGGGTACATCCAAAAAGAAATACAAATTTGTATAACAAATTTCTATATATATATGACATATTTGATATTTTATATGTATTATAGGGGTTAATAATAGCAATTATGACATATTTGTACGATTAATATACATAAATATACCATAAACCTAGACAAATCCGCTTAAATATGAACCCAAAACTACTACTCAAGGGATTCAAGAATTTCCCTATTTGGATCCTATTCGCTTGTTTCCTTAGTCCACCGATCTTGGCATTTTCAGGTATTGACAAAACAGCCTCTTTTGAAGGGTCGAGTGGGCTTCTCCCCATTACAGGAAAAGTTACAGATGCCGAATCAGGAGAAGTACTGATTGGCGCATCGGTTAGGATAAAAGAGACAACTCGAGGTGCATTGACGAATTCAGAAGGCACTTATCAAATCGAAGCTGAACCTGGAGAAATTTTAATTTTCTCCTACATTGGATATGAAACCATCGAACTTCCAGTTGAAGAAAATACCCTTATTGACGTATCTATGATAGTAGCGGCATCAGCGCTGGATGAGGTTGTAGTAGTGGGTTATGGGAGTCAAAGAAAGCGGGACGTCACCGGAGCCATAGCCTCAGTAGATGTAGAGGAGCTGGAACAACGAGCTCCAACCAATGTGTTTGAAGCCATTCAGGGTCAAATGGCAGGGGTTCAAATTAATACAGGATCTGGTGCTCCGGGATCAGCTGGATTCATAAGAATCCGAGGAGCCTCTACCTTCAATGCAGGTACTGCCCCTCTCTTTATCCTAGATGGACAACCCGTAGAGAACATAGACAACCTAAATCCCAATGACATCGAATCCGTTGAAGTCCTAAAGGATGGAGCTTCAGCTGCCATTTATGGATCGCGCTCGGCAAATGGGGTAGTCATTATCACTACTAAATCTGGCATTGCAGGAAAGACAGATGTAAGTGTCAACTACCTCAGAAGCTATAGCACCTTGCGTAAAATGCCTGTCTCAAATGCTCAACAACGCCTTCAATATGACCTCCTACGAGGTACTCAAAAAAATACCTTGATTGATACCTTAAACCAGATGTGGTTTATCAACAATGATTTCCAGGATATTTATTACCGAACAGCTGTAAGGGACCAGATCAATGTGAGCCTCACCTCTGGAAGCGAGAAAACTCGATTTTATTGGAATACGGGATTCCTGAACCAAGAAGGAGTTGCCCCCTCTCAAAAGTTTCAACGCTTTAATACCCGATTAGGCCTAGATCACAATTTTTCCGACCGTGTACGTCTGGGTCTAAAATTAGCTGCTTCTTATAATGAATCATTCAATATTGATGAAGCCCGAGAAAATAATTTTTTTGGGGCTACCCTCATTAAGGCTGCTTACAGTCCCTATATTAATCCCGATGGTTCCTTCCTCACTTCTATCACCAGCTTCCGAGGAAGAACCAATTTGCTCTATGAAATGGAAAATTTGGAGGTAACCGATCGCAATTTGAGAGGTAACATTTTCCAATACCTAGAATTTGACTTACTCAAAGGTTTGAAGTATCGAGCAAACTTAGGGGCAGAATTCAACTATATACGAAATACCGTATTTGAGCCAGAAGCTGTAGGTGGCCAGAATAACAACATCGGCGCTTCATTCTTCTCTGCCCTTGAATACAATTGGATACATGAGAGTCTCTTATTTTATGACAAATCCTTCGGAGATCACACGCTCTCTATCCTGGCGGGTTTTAGTGCCCAGAAATGGGGAAGACCTGAAGAACGAATTGAAGGATTGCTAGCAAATAGCCTTTTACCAACCTTAAATAACGTAGCTGGAGCTTTTGATGCAACCAATACATTTACCCTCAACGAAGAAGACCGCTCCCTTGCCTCTGTATTTGGAAGAATTCGCTATGACTACAGAAATACCGTTTTACTTTCGGCAACTTTGAGAAGAGATGGATCTTCCCGTTTTGGACCGGGAAACCGATGGAGCAACTTCCCTTCGCTAGCAGTGGGTTGGCGAATCAGTGAATGGACCCCCATCAAAAACCTGTCATTAGTCAATGATGTAAAGATTCGAGCCAGTTATGCAATCACTGGCAATGAGCGTATCAATAACCGAGATTTTGATCCCTTATTGAGTATTGGCAATTTCTACCAAGGTCTCAACGGCGTGGGCTTGTCCAACCAGTTGGCTAATCCTGCTATTCAATGGGAGGAGACCCGACAAACCAATATAGGCTTGGATCTGGGGTTGTGGGATAATCGAATAACTCTTACCACTGACTATTACATCAAACAAACAGAAGATCTACTAGCAAATCTGCCCCTACCTGCTCAAACGGGATTTACACAGGCCCGAGTGAACTTAGGTGAAGTGGAAAACCGTGGGATAGAGCTTGCCCTTCAGGCAGTATTACTCAACACCCAGAACTTTTCGTGGACCACGAATTTCAATTTTGCTACCAATACAAATGAAGTGATCAGCATGGCCAGTGGAGTCCCTCTTATTAGCCGAAACCACATTACACAGGAAGGACTCCCTTTAGGGAGTTTTTATGGGTATCGAATCCTAGGCATTTTTGCCCACGATGAGTCTAATGCTTTCTCTCCTGATGGTCAGCAACTTACTCCCAACTTTGATGGAAATGGGAACTTCATCGATTATTCTTTGAATGGAAGTCCCTACTCGGGAGAGGTAAACCAACTTTCGGTCGGGGGAAATACCAGCGGAGGGGGAGATTACATCTATAAAGATAACGATGGAAACTTTTCCATTAATGGAGATGATCGGGAGATTCTGGGAAACCCCTATCCCAAATACTTTGGGGGGTGGAGAAATGAGTTTCAATATAAAGAGGTTTCATTTTCCTTTCTATTTGATTACCAGTTTGAAGCAGAAGTCTTTAACTTCTTCCATCAAACCATGTCCAATTTCACCCTAAACTCCTGGACTCCCATCCCTTACATAATCGAAAATACCTACGATGGACCAGGGGATGAATCTGCCCTATTCCCAGATGGCCGGAGAAGCCAAAATCTATTGGGAACCGGAGCTCCCACCTCTTACTGGGTAGAAGAAGCAGACTTCATAAAACTGCGCAATGTGAGATTGTCCTACAATTTCCCTATGGATATCATTGAAAGGGTCAAACTAGAAAACCTGATGCTATTTGGTTCCATCAACAACGCCCTGGTCTGGACAAATTATACGGGATTCGACCCCGAGGTAACTGGGGGAAATGCAAGTAGCCTCGCAACTGGCGTTGACAATGCGCGATATCCGCGCGGGAGGGAATTCATTTTCGGATTGAATCTCGGCTTTTAATAACTAATTCGTATCTCATGAAATTTCATATTTATATACTACTACTACTGATCGGATTGGGAGGGACTTCCTGTGAAGACTTCCTGGATACGCCGCCTGTCAGTCAACTAAGTCTTACCGGCTTTTGGAACTCTGAATCAGACGCACAACTCGGCGTAGCAGCCATCTATGACGCTGCCCAAGATGCCTTTGAGCAAGAATACTGGTTTTGGGGCGAACTCAGAGGGGACAATTATATCCTCAACGACAGACCGGGTTCTGATACCCAAGACGCAATTAGTAATTTCCTAACCAATACTTCTTTCGGTTCCGATTGGTCGGATTTGTATACTGCTATTGCACATGCCAATATTGCCATTGATAAAATTCCCGAAATACCTGACTTTACCACCCAAAATGATCTATTAGCGCAGGCGCATGCCTTGAGGGCCTTATTTTATTTTTATGCTGTAAGAGTATGGGGGGATGTCCCAAATGTGCAAGGATTCGTTGATGACCTCTCTGGTGATGTCAACCAGCCTCGAGCCTCTGCTACAGATATCTTTACGCAAATTATCCTGCAGGACCTGGAAATGGCCGAATCCCTAATATCGACCAATCGATCTCCGAACACGTTCGCACGCGGAGGAATCTTAGCCTTGAAGGCCCATGTGTATGCTTGGCCAGGAGCCCATCAAGACTATACTATCGTTAAAAATGCCATAGAACAGGTGGAAAGCCTAGGCTATCAGTTGGAAACTACTGAAGAAGGATGGTCCAATATCTTCCGTGGAAATGGTACGGGTGAGGAAATCATATTCTGGCTCGCTTGGAACTTTTCCGAAGATGGTGCCAATGGGGGGCATGCACAATTTGCCGGATTTACCCCTGATAAAGTTCCCGCAGAAACCTTAGAAGCTAAATGGGAAACTGCCATTCCTGAAGACTACAGAATTCTGCAATCCGCAGCATTTGATGTCGAAATCGAAAACCCTGCAGAATTTCCTTTTCTAAGAATCCTATCTAAATTCCTGGGGGTATTTACTGACCGAGACGCGCAGGTAAATGCATCTAATTCCAACGATAAGGACATCCCGTTTTTCCGATTTTCAGGCTTACTTTTATTGAAAGCTGAAGCTGAGCATTATCTTAATAACGGTTCAGCAGCATTGGCCTTGGTAAATCGGGTTAGAGAAGCGAGGGCTCTCCCTTTACTGGTTCAGGGTGTAGATATAGATACTAGTAACCCTGTTGCTATGCGCAATTTGATTCTTGATGAAAGGCAGTTTGAACTGTTAGGGGAAGGGCACAGGTATTGGGACCTCGTTAGAAACGGAGTGGCAGTAGAAGTTATGAGTCAAGTAACGGACATCAATGGTATTCCCAATGGACTAGACCAAGATTCCAAAATCCTATGGCCCATTTCTCAAAATGTACTGAATAGGAATCCCAACATTGAACAAAATGCTGCCTATCGATAACCTCATTCCATAACTCACTCAATTGTAAAACAATATGAAACACCTTTCTATATATTCGTACAGACACTTTCTATGGGGGATCGCAGTATTTCTGTTTAGCTCCTGCGACCTGGCCTTACAGGAAAGCTACGAATTTGACGATAGCGCCTCCATCTATCATCCACAGTCTCCCTTTGATATAACGCTTTGGGAGTTTATGAATGAACAAGCCGACTTTGCCCTCATGGTAGAAGCTGTAGAATTTGCAGGAATGATCGACCTTTACAACGGTGGAGAAAATAATAAGACCGTTTTACTCCTCCGCCAGGATGCCATGGAAAGTTTCCTAGAGGATATGGGCGTAGCAACTGTTCCAGAGATTCCCCTTGAAACTTGGCAAAACTTTCTCAACTACCACGTCATTTCCACCAGATTTACCCAAAACGACCTAAACAGCCAAGAATATACCACTTTTCAAACCCTAGTACCTGGTGATAATGGTAGGATTGTAGTTTGGAAATGGCGCAGATATATGGAACTCCAAATCAATCGAAACGGCAGCCCAGATTTGCCTTCAACAGCAAAAGGACAAGCCGTATATTTACACAACTACGAATTTACAAATGGAGTGGGCCACCAAATGCGCGGGTATGTGGGATGGGCTGCTTATTAAGAGGAATTTTACACAGGATCTATGAGTCAAAACAAGGGATTATTAAGCTTTAGAATCGAGCAAAAAATTGAAGAAGCTATTCTTAAAAAACAATACGATGTAGGGGATAAATTACCCACGGAAAGTCAGTTATGCGAACAATTCTCAGCAAGCCGAACCGTGATAAGGGAAGCCCTTAATAGCCTAAAAGCAAGGGGTCTAGTTGAAATAAAAAAAGGTTCGGGCGTTTATGTCTCTGAACTTACAACAGAAAACGCCATTGGCTCGATCAACCTCTACTTCGAACTTTCTAAGGATATAAATCTAGTAGACAACGCTATTCAGACTCGCCTTCACCTCGAGCCCGAAATTGCAAGTCTAGCAGCTATGAATAGAAAGGAGGAGCACCTAATCGCCTTGTCTCACAACCTGGAAGAAATTATAGAGTGCTCGATTGAAGATATCGAAAGGGAGACAGAATTAGATATTGAATTCCATATACTCATTACCAAAGCTACCGGGAATCCTGTGATTTCCCTTATTATGGAACCTGTACTCAACCTCATCTCCAAGTATAAACCCATGGTATTTGGGAAACACGAGAGCTTAGACCGAAAAAAAATTAAAGATTCCGTAATCAAATTTCACAGCCGCATTTACGAAGCGGTTAAGAGTCGAAACAGTCGAGAGGCATATTATGAAATGAGAGAACATCTGAAGGAAACGGAGAAAAATAGCAAGGAGGCGGATAAGTACAGGTAAAACGAGATGTACATTAACTATAGCCTAACCTCACTTCCAAAAGTAAATCGTTGCATAATGACTCAGGGTGTCGGTAGGCCTATTGCGTTGAATGGAAATATGATTTCTTCCCTTTGGTAGTTCCCTTATATCAACCATATTTAAAAATCCAGCTTCTTCTTTTAAGGGGTGTGTATAATACATAAAAGGAGAATTAATTGGGAGGGTATCATTGATCGTTACTTGGAAGTAATCCTCAATACACTTGAGATACGCTTCTGGTGTATCTGGATCTTCTGAATCAAAGAAGTTAAAAGTATTGTTGATCAAGCCTTCTGTACGAGCAGGGACCAATTCTTCACAGAGTATTTCAAAGTCTTCATTGAATCGATTGCGATAGGTGATGAATAGCTCTAAATAGGCTTCTCTTACATACTTGGAAGGAATACTCGCCCGGTAAATGTACTCGTTCTTTTCTCTCTGATCATCATAAAAGTTACTGGGGAGCAATGCTGGTTTTTCCGTATCAAGGGGTTGGTAAGTAGTACTTACATACGGATAGTAGGGAAAGAATTCCACATAGAAGTTGATCGAATAGGTACTGAAAAATACAAAGGGAAACACCAACAACCCAAACCTTCGGGTATACTTCTTTATGATCAAATGGTAGTACAGATCCCGGTATAGGAAGGCCAGGGTTATAATGCCCATAAACCGATAAAATGGGTAATACACCTTGTCAAAAACTTTAATGCGTTTTACCCAGCTTAGTGTAACAAAGTCGACCAAATAAATAAAGGAAATCCCAACAAAGACATAAATCAAGATCTCTCCCACTTGTTCTACCCAATCGCCATATAACTCACTCAAGTATTCGAAGAAAAAGGCGTTTAATAAAGGGAGATATACCAAGGTAACCAGGGAAAAGGATATAAAAACGAAAACCGACAGAAAGGTAAAAGAGAAAATGGTGCTACAGAGTCTGTCCAGTCGATCAATATAGTCGTCCCAGTGGTTGATTCCGTATTTCAAAAACTGAAACCGCGGAGCAAACCTTTCATAGATATTGATTTCTGTGCCCTTCACAGAACTCAAGCCTACCGCTCCTATCCACAATCCCCTAAGTAGCACATTGATAACCAAACTCACCAACATGATTTCCAAGATAAAATAGAGAATGGCATTTATGTTATACAATAATTCGCCCCATGTACTGCTATTTCTGTATAACTCGTATACATACACATTTTCCTCAATCACTTTCTGACCCCTAGTTATCAGCAAAATAGAAAAGCCTGAGACAAGGAGTTCCAGGTTCCAGCTATTATTTCTTAGTTGATTCAGCCACTGTTGCCATTGGCCTTTGTCAAGATCTGTTTCAGGGTTCATAGAGGAAGAGTCGGTTCTTTACCTATTTGATGAGCGAAGGTTTTCACCTAAAGAGCGTTAAGAAGCTCAATCACATCCGTAAGCCTCAATATTTCAGAATATATTTTAGGATACTTTTCATACAAGTAACTTAAACGACTTGATGATGTTTGGTAAGCTAATGATCTCACCTCCTCTCTACAAGGGTAGAAATATGATTGAGCAATAACCTTAACGCAATCAATATTTTTTTCCGTGCAAGGTGGAATGATATACTCTTCTCATCGCCTCAATTTTCCGATCCTCATTCGCCACTGCAGTTACTGTAAACACCATTACCCCAGAAGAAGCTGCAAGTCCTGTTTGCAACACCTCGGCAAATTCCTCCACAGGTACTTGATACGCCTGAACAATAGGCCATATTTTTTTGGCTTCATGAGATTTTTCTACTAATTCTTTGCGAAACCAAAGGAGATTTTCCTCTACCCATTTAGTTGAGCGGCCCATTCTTTCGTGGTATACCATAGGAGAAAAAACATCTACGTGTTCTACGAGAAGGCCATAATCTAGCCCTAAAATTTGGCGTCGGGCACCGTTGAATGCAGTATCTTCCCAAGGACAGTGGAAAAGGCCTAGTAAGGCTCCAGGGCGTTCTACAAGAAGAATGTTCTTAAGGTCTTCTGTCCAGTCTGCAATCACTTCGCAACGCCAATCTCTCCATAGGGAATCTTGCTGGCTAAGAATCCATTGCGCTTTCTCCGAAGTCGAGCCCGATGGCAAGTCTACTTCCTTCTCAGCCGCAAAAGCCGAAAGACAATGATCGCAAAAACAAGTTTCGGGAAGAATGGGTTCCGGCTCCTCGAACTGGGCATGCCAGTGGACGTAGTCAAGCCAAACCCCATCAATGGGATATTCCCTCAACAGGTTTCTCAGCTGCTCTGCTCGATACCTCTTAAAACCTTCCTCAGTAGGGCAAACTCCCATAAACCAACCTGCGGCTTCTACCCTTTTCCCGTTCTCATCAATGGCCCATGCCTCAGGATGGGTTTCCACGTAGCCTTTCCCATTTAAGGTGGGAAACTCAAC
>JBCCTX010000066.1:0-26355 GCA_039197765.1 Bacteroidota bacterium | reverse complement strand
GCGAAGGGGGCTGTAATCATCCAAAACAAAAAAGCCACGTCCAAATGTTGCTAAGACCAGATCATTTTCTCGCTTTTGTATATCGAGATCTTTCACTGCAATTGTGGGCAGTCCGCCCTTGAGTTGGGTCCACTTGGATCCACCATTTGCGGAAAAGAACAGACCGAATTCCGTTCCTACAAACAACAGATTAGGATCTACATGGTCTTCGGCGATGGTATAGGTGGTTCCTCGTTGAGGCAAATTTGCATTAAGGGACGTCCAAGTATATCCTCCATCCGAGGTTTTCAGGACATAGGGCTTATAATCTCCATTTTTGTGGTTGTTGAATACGGCGTATGCCGTATTTCTGTCGTGATTCGAGGTGATGACCTGATTCACGTAGGTCATCTCTGGGACGCCTGGGAAGGATTCCAGTTTCCGCCAGTTTTCCCCCCCATCTGTCGTGATTTGAACTAACCCATCATCTGTACCTATGTAAATGAGGCCCTCTTCAAGTGGGGATTCGCTTAAGGCAGTAATATTGCCAAAAATAGAGGTCGACTTGTTCTTTGCTACAGCATCCATTCCCCACACTCGGTCCATAACGGGTAATTTATTACGATCGATTTTTCGGGTTAGGTCTGGGCTTACGGCTTCCCAGCTATTGCCTCTATCATCGCTTTTGAATAGGATGTTGGCAGCGAAATACAATCGGGTAGGGGAGTGGGGACTGATGAATAGGGGAGCGTCCCAATTGTACCTTATGCCTGGTTCACCTTTCCCGGGTTGGGGCTGGATGTTCACTTGCTCTCCACTTTGCTTGTCAAAGCGGGCCAGTACCCCATATTGGGATTGTGCATAGACAATGTTGGGATTTTCGGGGTCTACAGCGGATTCAAAGCCATCTCCCCCCTTGGTAAGGTACCAGTCGCTGTTCAAGATTCCCGCCCGGTGTGTAGTCCGGGAAGGTCCTCCCATACTGCTATTGTCTTGGGTTCCGCCATAAATATGGTAAAAGGGTTCTGTATTGTCTGTCGTCACGCGGTAAAACTGGGTGATAGAAAGGTTGGCCTTGTAGTCCCAAATTTTACCCCGGTCATAGCTTTCATAAATCCCCCCATCGCAGCCCATCAAGATGTGGTCGGTGTTATCAGGATTAATCCAAAGTGCATGGTTATCTACGTGCTTGTTCGTTTCTCCAACCCGATTGAAGGTTTTTCCACCATCTTCGGTAACCTGTGCATAAGTGTCCATAGAGTACACCCGATTTACATCCTTAGGATCGCAAAAGATTTCGTCGTAATACAATCCGATGGTGTAGTGATTGCTCCGCTTTTCCCAGGTTTCCCCTCTATTGGTAGAACGGTAAAACCCGCCCTTTTTTCCTTCTGCTTCTACAATTGCATAGACATAATCAGGGTTTGCAGGGGATACGGCTAAGCCAATTCGACCCAAATCCCCTCCGGGAAATCCGCCTTTTACTTTTCGCCAAGAGTCTCCCCCATCGGTACTCTTGTACAGAGCAGAGCCTGGCCCCCCACTGATGTAGGTCCATACATGTCTTCTGCGCTGCCAAGTAGCAGCATAAAGGGTATTGGGATCTCTGGGATCCATGGCGATATCCGTTACCCCTGTATGTTCGTCTACCTCAATGAGGGACTTCCAAGTCTTTCCTCCATCTTCAGTTTTGTAGATTCCCCGTTGTCCCCCCTTATTCCAAAGAGGGCCTTGCGCTGCAACATATACAAGCTCAGCGTTTTCAGGGTGAATGATTATTTTTCCGATGTGTTCGGAGGCCTTTAACCCCATATTTTTCCAGGATTTTCCTCCATCCATAGATTTGTACACCCCATCTCCATAGCCGACACTGCGTTGGGCATTGTTTTCGCCTGTACCGACCCAAACTACGTGGGGATTTTGGGGATCCAGGGTAATACAACCAATAGAATAGGAAGCTTGCTTGTCAAACAGCGGCTTAAACGTTATGCCATTATTTTCTGTCTTCCATACCCCACCAGAAGAGACTGCGACGTAGTATTCACTGGGTTTTTGGGGATTGACGGCAAAGTCTCCAATGCGACCAGACATGAGGGCAGGTCCTACGTGCCGGAGCTTGATCCCATTTAGGCGAGAGGCCGTAAGAAGTTCCTTTTGCGCTGTTTTCTCGGTTGAGGAAGGTTTTTCCTTCTTTTGGGCAAATAGGAAGGAAATACTGACGCAAAGCACCAGAATGAGGGAAATACCATGTCTTTTCATATGGATTTACGTTTCGTTTAGGTAGTTGAGAATTAAATCTAAGGAAAAATTCTCAGTTGCCTTTACTCCGTAATAAATCCTTGTTCTAATAAGTGGATGGATTGGTTGGTCAGTTAAAAATACTAGGGAAGGTTTTTTTCTTGACTTTGTATAATCAATAAACCTAATGCTCATTTAGGGAATTACGAAATGATTAAGATTTAATAGATTCCTACCCTAATACACTACTAATCAAGGTCTTTTAAAAAGAACTTTAAAGCCTAACAACTATTCTACTATCCGAGCTCAATTTAAAGGCACATTTCTCAAAAGAAGGTGGCCTAAACAGACTCCTAGGATTATTAGAGAATCCATAAGGCTCACTAGGCATACCAAACAATCCTTCCTGGTTCAGTTTACCGTTGTCGTCCAGGTCTTGGTAGAGACTTACTGCATAGGTGCCTAGCTCTAGGTTCGGGAATTCAAGTACTTCTACCCCGTGTTGGACAGAAGTATGGGTTGAGTGGAGGCAGGAAGAAAGGAAAGCTTCCTTGTTGGCAACGAGGCACACCCTGAGGGTTCCAGAAAGCTGGCGGATCTCTTGAACCTCAACTTCCAAGGTGTGGGTTGTCTGGGGAAGATTAGGGGTAAGGGCCTGTATAGCACCTATCCATACAAGGAAAAGGATTAGGGATATGTTCATTGGGAAACCTTGAGGGTTTGGGGATTTGAGCGGTGTAGGACATACCAGGCAATTCCTAGGTTTATCATCCAAGGGAGCCAGGAAGACCATTTATAAATTGGCATAAAGGGGATGCCAGGAATCATGGCGAAGAGAAGCATAGTTCGTTGGGTAATGGCGGCAAAGGTTATTGCATAGTTGAGGTGCATCCAGTTTCGATGAAGCGGGAATTCCCTACGCTTTGCGGTGAGGAAGGCTTGGATGAGGGTAGCAAGCCAAAGGACAGCTAGGAGGGAAAATCCCAAGGTTGACATAAGGCCTCCCATAGCACCTTGTGCGATAACCAAGCCTGCGAGGCTACTCAACAGAACTGCGAACATATACACATACCCAATCCGCCGATGAATTAACGGGTATTTTGCACGGAATCTGGGAAGAAACTGGAAGGGACCCGAGGTGATGGCTATGATGCCTGAGGCTATATGCAGTTTAAACATTCCTCGAAACCATCCAAATTCTGCTAAAGGCTTGTTCTGTAGGATACCACTTACTTCGTTTTGTAAGTAGTGGAGACTCATGACCAACATACTGGCCGCCCCTACCATGAAAAATATAAATGCGAGTTGTTTTCTCATGGTCTAAACCTATACAAGGATTTTTAGGGACAGGAGAATTTGTGTTGAATAACACGTATTTGGGATGTTTGACAGGCCCTTGGGGTAACCGACAAGGATTTGGGGGCAGTATCAAATGCGAGAAGGTTCGATATAGGCTTTGATGGCATCGAGGTATTTTCTTGAAACGGGAACGGCTTCTTCAGATTCTTCAAAAAACAACTTAAGCCCTTGGGCATTTCCCTCCATGTGCGTAACCTGGCGTAGGTTGACCAAGAAAGAGCGGTGGCATCTCTGGAGGGAGTCGCTATTGAGTTGCCTTTCCAAGGCATTAAGCGATAGCCTATGCAAGGCTTTGGGGGCATGGCTTCTGTGAATGTATAGGTAGTTGCCACTAGATTGGGCAAAAAGGAAATCCTTTTCCCGGAGGGAAAACGTCTCTTTTAAGTCCGTCTGGATGGTAAAGCTTTTTCCAGATAATTTCTGAGTTTCTCTAGTAAGTCCTTGATTCAACTGCGCTGCTTGTTGCAGATTTTTTCGCAGTCTCCAATTGAAATCTAGCAAAACCAATAGGCCTATGGCAATAATGCCTAGGCCAAAGGTTTGGACGATGATCTGTCCATAGTTTCTCCAACTAAAGGGGAGATCTCTCAGGTAATTGATATACAGGCCATTGAGAGAGGAAATGCAAAATAGAAGGAGTAAATAGTAGCCAATTTGGTGCTTTACCTTCCACGTATTTGCGTGGAAAAATTTGGGGAATAGGGAGGGGAGAAGGTTCTGAAAAAATAGAAAACACAGGGTAGTTATTAGGCCGAAAAAGGCGAGTTCCCCCGTTGTATAATTGCGAATATTGATATCGAAGGGCTCAAAAAAGATGAGGAAAGATGCGATAAAAAGCCCGAATAGGAGAGAAATTACCCCGTTTTTGAGTGAATTTGCCGGGGGAGGATAGCCTTGGTTGAGAATGGATATTCTATGCATAATTTTTCTTCGATCTAAAAAACCATGCGGGATTCACTTGTGAAAACTCATTCGATTTTATCTAAAACACTTCTTCTGAGGTTGTGCGCAGCCAGAAATACCTCCTTTGCTTTACTATCGATGAAGACCAATTTTTCTAAAATTTTATGCTTGTCGGTTGTATTCAATTTTTCGTTTTCTAAGAACCTTTCCACATTATCTATCGCAGAAGACCTGGAACTTAGTTCATTTTTAATATTTAAAATCATTTCAAGCTCCTCATTTTCTAAGGTATTGAGGAATTTTCCCCTTATATCGTACACTCGTTCATAAATAGCCCTATTTTTTGAATAAATGATTCCAATTTGATCTGAATAGTCCCATCTCTTGTTGAGCCAATTGTCCGCAGTATCGCGGATAAACATAGAGCGTAAATTATCGGTCGCGAATTGGAGCTCCTCCAAATCTGAGATGAGGTAGCTACAGGCTCTTTTCAGTTTCTTTTGTGTTTCACTATCTGAGATTCTTGAGAAGACTCCATCTATTTTATTCACGAATCCCACTAGGTAGTCAAACTTGAAGGAATCGTGATCCTGAGCGTGTAGGGTTAGCTGAAAGAGAAAGGCAAACAAACATGTAGATACAGTTTTCATGTCTTTCGTTTTTTCGATCCAAAAAGTAGTATCCCACCTATTAAGAGAAGAAAGATAGGGGTGAAAAGGTCCGTGAAATCAATCCTTTTAGTTCCTTTTACCCATTCAGTGACAATATCTATCCTAAAGGAAATTAGTAGAAGTCCCCAAAAGGTAAAAAATATTCCTCCCAACAGTTGTAGGAATTTTATAGGTTTTTGGGGTATATGCTTTTTGGAACTTGGCTGGGTAGATTCAGTATTTTTCCTATCGAGCGCGTTCAATACGGCGTATTGAATCTTTGCTAGTTCTGTATTGTCGGTGATAAGTCCCAGGTCTTTTTCTTTCTGAAATTGGTTGAATCTACTTTGCAAGAGGATCGCTTCATCAGCCAAGTCCTTCCTGCTTACACTTGCCAATTCTCCTAGCAAGACCAGCGCATCTGCCAAATTCCCGGAGGCAATTTCCTTCTTAATTTGATTCTCAATTTCCATCAAAAAGCGTGGATAGTGGGTTGAGATAATTGCGTTAAGGGCTTTTCCGTATATTCCCTATTCGCTTTAGAGCAAGCCCTTGGTTGAGGGTAAACCTGTATTTCCTTCCATCTTGTGTTTTGCTTGTTTGATACATTGGGCTACCCCCTTAAAAATAGCTTCGATAATGTGGTGATCATTTTTCCCCGATGCCTGAATGTTGAGGGTACATCGAGCGTGTTCTGCAAAGGACTGAAAAAAGTGTTCTACCATTTCGGTGGGGAAGGCGCCTACTTTTTCCCGCTTCAGGGGTGCCTGGAATACCAAATAACCCCTACCGGAAAAGTCCAGGGCAACCTGAGCCAGGGCCTCATCCATGGGAAGGAGAAAACTCCCATACCGGGTGATACCCCGCTTGTCTCCTAAGGCTTGTGAAAAAGCCTGACCCAGTGCGATTGCTGCATCTTCAATGCTATGGTGTTCATCAATGTGGAGGTCGCCTTTGACCTGCACTGATAAATCGAGGTTGCCATGTCTGGCCAATTGGTCTAGCATGTGGTCGAGAAAGCCGATGCCTGTATCATTTTGATAGGTTCCTGAGCCATCCAGGTCCAGGCGTACCTGAATATCGGTTTCTTTGGTAGTTCGTTGAATGTGTGCTTTTCGTCCTTCCTGATCTAGTAAAAAGGAAACAATCTCCTTCCAAGAAGTGGTTTCCAATGCTAGGGTTCCTTCGAGTTCTTTCAAGTTATTAATTTGGTCCTGATCATCGGTACTTTCTCCCAGTAAAATTCCTTTAGCCCCTAGGTTTTTTGCCAGGAGGATATCGCTATGTCGGTCTCCAACCACAAAGGACCCTTCTAGGTCGTAATCGCCTTGCATATACTCGGTCAATAAGGCAGTCCCAGGCTTTCGGGTAGGGGCGCCCTCAGCCTTGAAGGTTCGGTCTATGTGAACTTTATGAAAGTTTATGTCCTCTTGCTCAAATACCTTCATCATGGCATTTTGAGGGGGCCAGAAGTCTGCTTCTGGAAAGGAATCTGTTCCTAGGCCATCTTGATTGGTCACCATCACCAAGAGGTAGTCAAGTTTCTGGGTGATGTGATGAAGAGAAGTTATAACTGCAGGTAAAAACGCTAGCTTATCCAAAGCGTCTACTTGGAAATCTTCAGGGGGCTCGTGGATGAGAGTGCCATCGCGATCAAGGAAGAGAATGCGTTTCTTCATTAGAAATGAGGGGATTTGAATTAAAGCAAAATAATTAAGGACCTTTGTTTTCTATTTCCAGAAAGGGTCAAATTTCGAGATCAACAATTGCGCTAATCAGGCATTTGCTAGAACCCGTTGCAATCCCCTCAACATCTGCTCGTTTTCTTCGGGTGTTCCAATACTGATCCGTAAAGATCCCTCACATAAATGTACATACGAGCGATTGCGTAAGATGATCAATTTTTCCAGAAGGCTATTATAAACTTCCTGGGCGTTCTCCATTTTTACCAAGAGGAAATTAGCATCCGAAGGAAACACCTGATGGATTCCGGGAATATTCTCTAAGGCTTTTATTACTCGTTCTCTTTCCCCCAAGAGTTGTCCTACCATATGATCTTTAGCTTTCGCACGTTCCAAGGCTTGCATCCCCAACTCCTGTGTAACTTGATTCAGATTGTAGGGAGGTTTAATTCGATTGAGGACGTTAATTACAAAGGGATTAGCAAAAGCCATTCCCAACCTTAGCCCCGCCAAGCCCCACGCCTTGGAAAAGGTTTGCATGACGACAAGGTGGGGATAAGCATCTAAAAATGGGACAAATCCCTTTGTGGAGGCAAAGTCTATATATGCTTCATCGACGATGACCAGACCTTCATTGTGGGAATCAAGAATGGTAAGGATATCTGCCGCTTCCATGAGATTTCCCGTAGGATTATTGGGAGAACAAATGAATACA
The DNA here is from genome assembly GCA_039197765.1 of Bacteroidota bacterium. Taxonomy (GTDB): domain Bacteria; phylum Bacteroidota; class Bacteroidia; order J057; family J057; genus JBCCTX01. The sequence goes on along the minus strand of JBCCTX010000066.1, from coordinate 18,829 downwards.
AGCTTGGTAGAAGAACTCAATGCCTGCTGAATCGCAGGAACATCCAATTGAAAATCCGAAGTCAAGGAAACCTTTTGAACAGCGACCTTATTGATGTTGGCACTAACTTCATACATCCCATAAGTAGGGGGTAAAAGCAGCAAATGGTCTTCTCCTGGCTCACAAAAGGCCCTAATCAAGAGGTCTATTGCCTCATCTGATCCATTTCCCAGGAATATCTGTTCTGGGCGAACGCCTTTTTCCTGCGCAACTTTCTCTTTTAATGCCTTTTGAAGGGGATCAGGGTACCGGTTGTAGGCCGTTTGGGTAGCCGAACCTATAGGGTTCTCATTGGCATCCAAGAATATTCCCTTACTCCCTGTATACTCACTTCGTGCAGAAGCGTAAGGTTTCATCTCCAAAATGTGGGGACGCACTAGCGATTGCAGTTGATTGAAATCCATTACTCCTTTGGGTTGTTCAGCTCTTCTAACCTTACCCGAACAGCTTGGAAGTGAGCATCCAACTCTTCTCCTTTAGCCATGTGTTCTACCACAGGGCCGAGCCTTCTTATGCCTTGGGCAGTAAGGTGTTGGAAAGTGATTTTCTTGATAAAGCTATCTAAAGAAACTCCACTGTAGGCCCGGGCATATCCATTGGTAGGTAGGGTATGATTGGTTCCGGAGGCATAGTCCCCTACGCTTTCTGGTGTGTATGGACCCAAAAAAACAGAACCCGCATTGCGAATGCCCTCAGAAAATTCTTCCCATCTTCCCAAGGATAAGATCAGGTGTTCAGGTGCGTATGCATTGATGAGGTCGATTTGGTCTGCTTCAGAATCTAGCACGATAGCCTTGCTATTTGCCAAGGCTTTCTCGGCAAACGCTGCCCGTGGCAAATGATGTAGTTGTTTGGCTATTTCCATTTGAACCTCCCCGACATAGGATTCCGAATTGGTAACGAAAAATACCTGGCTATCTACTCCGTGCTCTGCTTGGGAAAGCAAATCCGCAGCGACAAAGTTAGCCGGGACAGTTTCATCTGCTACCACCGCGACCTCAGAGGGGCCAGCAGGCATATCAATTGCCGTCCCTTCTTGACTCACTAGTTGCTTGGCAAGGGTTACGTATTGGTTCCCTGGACCGAAAATCTTATCTACTTTGGGAACAGACTCTGTTCCATATGCCATGGCAGCCACTGCCTGAGCACCTCCTATGGGAAATACCTCTTCAATTCCGAGGATATGGGCTGTATACAAAATGGCAGGGTGGATATGACCCTCCTTATTGGGAGGAGTACAAAGTACTACCTTAGGGCAGCCTGCAATCTTGGCAGGAACAGCTAGCATTAGGATAGTAGAAAACAAGGGGGCAGTTCCCCCAGGAATATATAGCCCAACCGCATCGATGGGGAGACTCTTGCGCCAGCAATACACACCCGGCATAGTCTCCACTTTTTGAATAGGTTCTTGTTGGGTGCGGTGAAAGGCTTCTATATTGCTTTTAGCTACCCCTATAGCTTCTCTCAGCGATGGGGATAGCTGGCTGGCAATAGCTTGGGGATTTTCGATATGTATGGGAAGAGATGCTGGACGAATTCCGTCAAATCGCTCTGTAAAATCCAATAGTGCAGAGTCTCCCGCTACTTTTACAGCTTCGAGGATTTTCCTCACTCGCTGCTCCAACTCCGAGGGATCCATTACGGGTCGTTGCACCAGAAATTCCCAGGAACTCCTAGGAGGATTAATCAGTACTTCCATAGGGTTAGAGTATCATTTTTTCAATTCCAGTTACGAGAATTCCTTCGGCACCTGCTTCCTTTAAGTTGTCGATTACCTCCCAAAATTCATTTTCTTTTACCACTGTATGCAGGGAAAACCAGCCCGCTTCAGATAGAGGCACAATCGTAGGACTCCGCATGCCTGGTAAAACGTTACATATCTTCTCAACAGCTCCTTCAGGTACATTCATCAAAATGTATTTATAATGTACCGCTCGAAGGACAGACCGAAAACGGAACAATAATTTGTCTAGAATGGCTTGTTTTTCAGCGTCTAAGGTCTGATTTTGAATCAAAACCGCCTCCGATTTAAATATCACCTCTACTTCTTTTAACCCATTACTCCTCAAAGTGGTTCCCGTGCTGACCAAATCGCAAATTGCGTCTGCCAATCCAATCCCTGGAGCAATTTCTACAGAACCACTGATTTCATGTATTTTAGCTGTGACGCCCGATTTTTCCAAAAACTTCCTCAGAAGGTTGGGATAAGAAGTCGCAATGGTCTTTCCTTGTAAACTCTGGGCACCTATATAGGCTTCGGATTGGGGGATAGCGAGGGATAATCTGCACTTAGAAAATCCCATCCGCTCGGTTATTCTTACCTGACTTCCCACTTCTTCCAAGACATTTTCCCCTACGATTCCAATATCTGCAACTCCCGTCTCGACGTACCCAGGGATATCATCATCGCGGAGGAAAAGTAGTTCTATGGGAAAATTGCTTGATACAGCTCTTAGTTTATTCTTATCCTTTCGGAAGGAAACTCCTGCGGATTTGATGTATTCTAGACTTTTCTCGCTGAGTCTCCCCGACTTCTGAATGGCTAATTTGAGAATATTGTTGGTGGAGGAATTCATGTAGTTTGCCTTTTGCGACGAAATAGATGCCGAAAATAGGCAACCCGTAGGCATATTCAAAAAAAAACCGCTCCTTGTCAGGAGCGGCCCAAACCCAAACAAACACCATGAAAAATCTTTGCAATATTGCTAAACGCTATATGCTACTGTATATTTTATATCTTGTTATGATTAATTCTTACGTTTTTATTTGATACAAATATAGTTGTATTTCATTTGTTGAACATAATGAAATGCATGAATGGTTATTCTTACTGAATGAATGGATCAATAGCTCCACTTGATGCGCAAAAACGCGCTGGTACCTGAATGTTGGTAGGTCCTAGGGAAACTGAGAAAAAAGGATTGTACGGTTAGGTCTAGGTCCCAATCTTCTGTGATAGAATAGGAAATTGAGGGAAGGAAAGCGGTGATATTCAGTTCCGTGGCATACAAAACCGCCCCACTTATGGTCACTAGTGGATGAACCTGTCCAGACGCTTGGGTTAAGAAAGACCATTGGGATGGAAAGAGGTTTTTAGGGGATAATTCACCACCGACTAACCCGTTTTGAAATTGAAAGGAAGCAAAGGGATTTTGGTTGTAAAGTACCCCAAAATTCGTATACATATTATTTGCCCATTGGTAGTCAAAACTGAGGGAAGTACTCAAAGAAACTTCAGAATCATTACCTTCCTTAGTAGGTATAAATATTGTACTTTCTCCTTTGAAGCCCGCTCCTCCCAGGTATCCTTCCCATCCAATCCCTGTGAAAACGTCCTCTTGGAAATAGCCCAGCAATACCTGAAGGTCATAGTTTTTGTAATTGAATCCATATTTGCCTGCAAGTACAGATTCTCTCCAGGTTTCACCCGGAGCATATGATATTTCCACATGGGACATAATTCCTGGAAAATATTGAATGCGAATGGCATCGCTTCCAGGACGCTCTTCGTAGTCAAAGTCCAGAAAATTGAAGGCGTTGAATACGTCATTGGGGTTCCAGGTGAGCGCTACTCCCCAGTTGATTCGCTGGCGCCCAACTCGGATGTCCCACTTGTCATTAGACCACTGAAGGTAGGCCCTATCGACCTGGGTATGGATGAGGGCAGCTTCGTTGTCTACCCAACGAATTGACATATCCAAGATGCCATCATAGGTATCAATGGTTCGACCAAAATTTGGTGTGTTCCTTACATTTTCCCCGTAGAATATCCTATTACGCATTTCCCAATTAAGTTTGACAGAAGGAAGGAGATACCAATCAAAATTTACTCGGTTGTGAATCAATTGAGAGGTAATCAGGGAATCTTCTGAAGCAAATGAAGAGATTTGAAGGAATTTGATATATCCTCCAACTTCGAAATTTTTGGGTGCCTCCTGTGCCCAGCAGGAAAAATTGCACAGAAATAGAAAGCCAATGAATAGTTGGATGCTTTGTTTCATGGGAAAACAGTTAACTAGCGAACTTCATCCGTGAGAATTTTCCCATCTTCGAGGGTGATGACTCTCCTCGCCCGATCTATCACCCGTTGGTCGTGGGTGGAGAACAAAAAGGTTGTACCCTCTCTTTGATTGAGATCCAACATGATATCCAGCAAATTGGCTGTGGACTTGGAGTCGAGATTGGCTGTGGGTTCATCTGCAAGAATAAATTTTGGAGAGGGAGCCAATGCCCTGGCAACGGCTACCCGTTGCTGTTGTCCACCAGAAAGGGCCTGCGGTCGGTGGTGGAGTCGATCTTCCAAGCCAATGGCATGGGCCAGCTCTTGTACACGGGTATCCCTTTTTTCTTGGCTTTGCTTTTGAAGTAACATGACGAATTCCATGTTTTCCCTCGCCGTGAGGACGGGAATTAGGTTATAGGCCTGGAAAACAAAGCCGATGTTATTCAAGCGGAAATCAATGAGCTGGTTGCCTTTCAACTCCGCCAAATTGACGCCATCTATCCAAACCTCTCCTTCGGTTGGACTGTCAAGACCCCCAATGATATTTAATAAGGTTGTTTTACCCGATCCAGATGGCCCTACAATGGCGGTAAACTCCCCTGCATCAATCTGGAGATCCACTCCATTTACAGCGTGAACAGGAACTGCTCCCTCGTAGGTTTTGAACAGATTTTTTGTTTCTATGATAGACATAAGGAATTGGTTTTGAGTTTTTGGTCGGTGGTCCGTAGTCGGTGGTAAACAATTATTATCTGAATGGAGTATCCAACTACGGACTACGGACTACGGACTACGGACTACGGACTACGGACTACGGACTACGGACTACGGACTACGGACTACCTACATCGCCCTTACTGCTTCGACTGGGTTTAACCTCAAGGCTTTATAAGCCGGGTACAGAGACGAAAGAATAGCCGTTAGCACCACAGAAAGGGCAACCCTACTATAAAAGCTGGACTCTATATCTGGATAAACCACGGGATTCATTCCCAACATCTCCAAACTGTCTTCAATGCCGGAAAGGTCAATGCCTATATGTCCGAATATGGATACCAGGCTAAAGCCCAAGAGTAGCCCAAGAATTCCCCCTACTATTGAGAGGAAAAGGGTTTCGAGCATGATCATGAAAAAGATTTTCCTTCGGTTCATGCCAATAGACATGAGCATCCCGAGTTCTTGCCTTCTTTCTAGGATGGCCATGAGCATGGTATTGATAATGCCGAAGGCAAGTGCTAGCATGATGATCAACAGGAAGATTTGCATGACAGCTTCGAAAGATTCAAAGAACAAGCGCAAATCTGGAGCAAGCGTGTACCAATCTTCCACCAGAGCATCCGGGTGTCCACTGGCAAGCATATTTTGGAAAGAATCAACTTCTTCGGAGTCCTGAAGAAGTAAGGCGATCTCATGAACCCCCTTCTCTAGGTTAAGTATTTTTCGAAGGTCAGATTGACGTACAAATACCTCCCTTGTATCATATTGAGAACTTACTGTTTTGAATATTCCAGCGATGCGAAAAGCACCTGAGACAATCTCCCCTTGGGTGTCCTGAAAGGTTAATACAACTTTGCTTTTGAGTTTTACCTGTAATTTTTCAGCTAGTTTTTGCCCGATGAGGATGGGGTTTCGCCTTACGTCCTCGAAGTAAGCCCCCTCCATGAGTTTTGAAGGGAGTTGTGTAACAGCTGCTTCTGTTTTGGGTAGCACCCCTTGAATTCTGACGCCCGTTCCCGCCTTTGCAGAAGAAATCATTCCCCCAACAATCAGTCGACCCGTTGCCGATTTTACACGCGCATCATTCTGAATGTCTTGCAAGATAGTTTCTCCACTTGCCAACAAGTATTTGACTTCCTGGTCATCTTTGAATTGGGGGTGATGGATCTGGATATGAGAAATCTCTGTTTCAATCCGGTTTTGGGCTCTTTGAACGCTCATCCCCCACGAGAAGGATAAAAGAAAGATCCCACCAGCAATTCCCAACATAATAGCCAAAATAACTACCATGCTTCTGGTGCGATTCCGCCATACATTTTTCCAAGATATTGAACTAAGCATAGGATTGATCGTTGAGGTTACTTTTTCATGGCTTCAATAGGTTTCAAGCGCAGAATTTTCCAAAAGGGATAGATGGCGATGAGCAAGGTCATCACAAATACGGTCAAGGCTTCTGATAAAAAGATACTGGGTTCTATGGTCATGGGGATTACTGCTTCCATGGATACGCCCATGGCTTCATAGGCTTCTCGCGCTTCTTGGCCCATATCTACAGGGTTTCGGTTGAAATAATAGACGATGGGTAGGCTACATAGGGCCCCGGCTAATACGCCTATGAGAGACATGAAAAATAACTCCAACGTAACGGTGAATGCCAGTTTAGGTTTTTTCATTCCGATGGAAGTAAGAATCCCAAACTCATACTTCCTTTCTGCTGTCATCATCAGCACTGTCCCAAATATCCCAAAGGCAATAATCACATAGAGAATTCCAATGGTTACGACGTTTCCTGCGCGATCAGCTTCGATCATTTGAACCAATTCGGGCATCATTTCCTGCCAACTCATCACTTCGTAGTCTTCGGGAAGTTTTGTTTTCAAGTTGTTTACAATAGCCTGAACCCTTCGAGGAGATTCCACCGCCAGAGAAACTGAGGTAAGGCGTTGGTCCGCTCCATATAAATATTGAGCTTCACCTACTTGAAGATAGACCATTTGCTTATCCATCTCCGGTGAAGCAAGTTTCACCTTTCCCACTACGGGGTACTTCCCAGCTGCGCTCACCCCGTGGTATCCCTGACCTAGTAATACCAGGGTATCCCCTACAGCGAGTTTTAACCTCTCCGCGAGCCCAATGCCCATAAGGGCCCCACTGGGAGTGGATGAATCCAGATACTTCCCTTCAACAACCCGTTTTGATAATTGGGTCAATACATCCTCTTTTCCAGGGTCGATTCCCACTACCATGCATCCCTTGGTATGAACTTCAGAGGAGGCAAGGGCGAAGGATTCCAGGCGTGGAACGGCTTGGGAGACAAGTGGGTGAGCTTCAGATTCCTCCAACAAAGCCTCCGAAAGCTCGAAACTATTTTCTAGGGTCTGGTCATCCCAATATCCCGCTTGGTGTACTTGTGCATAGCCTGTATATAATCCAGCTGCACTTTCAATCATTTGATCATAAGCCCCTTCCTGAAAGGAATTCATTGAGATGGCGATCAATACAGCAAAGAAAATAGAAGCAACCGTAATAAGGGTTCTTCGCTTATTCCGCCATATATTTCGCCAGGCTAATTTCAGTATCATGGGTTTCTAGTTTTTTAGGTTAATAGTCCACAGTCAGCGTTTGAGAACTACTCATTTAGGGTTTATAAAAAGTTCACATAGGCACCTAGAACTGTAAGCAGTAGAAGTAGACAAGAAGCTGAGATCTTGGCTAATAGGAACCTTTTTTCTTAAAATAAATACCTTTTACTACCTACTACCTCACTCGCTTCATATTCTGTACAGAGAAAAAGCTTTCGGGTAAGTCCACATCGAATTTGATATCGTGGTAGACCATGACGGTTTTATACCCTTCTTCATCAGCTGGAATCATTTCCATCTCAGACGCGATCAACCTTCCATCAAATTCTGCAATTTTGGTGGTCTGCATGGTATTGATAAGGTATAATTCCTCATCGAAGTATTCCCCTTTGAGTTGTATGTAGTCTTGGGTATCTATCCAAAGGATTATTTTTCCCCAAACTACAGCTGCATCTTCATTGGGAATGAGTTCAATCTTATAACATTCGCGGTCCATGAGTTCTTCCATCCCTAGGATCTTGTGAGAAAACTCTGTAATGATGGAATTCTCTCGTACCAGATCTTCGTTTTTGAAGTCTGAACCCATCCAAGACTGAGACATCATAGAAGGCGGAAGCTTAATGGTTCGTTCTATTCTGGGGACCCAACTCCATACTTCTTTTATTCGTTTGAGGTTAGCCGTTCCTTCGTCCCTGGCTGGTGAAGTCACCAGAATAAGAGAATAATCTTCTCCTTTGGTCCACATTTTCATTCCCATTTCACGAGACCATTTGGGACGAATGATTTTCATGGTGAGTTCGCCGGAGGAAGATTTTATACCCCTTCTGCGTTCTTCAGCCTCTCTGACGATTTCCCTGGCATTCTGGCCAATAGCTGGTAGTACCATCATAAAGCAGGCGCATATAACGAGTATGTATTTCATATGAAGATTATTTACAGTAGGTTTTGAGTAAATGGGCTTTCATTTCTTCTAAGGGGAAAGCGTCTTTCAATACCATGTATTGGAGTCCCATGCCATCCATGAGTGCCCCTAACTTTAGCGCCTCACTCTGTGGGTCCTCGAATCCTAAATCCGACATTAACATACTGAGGAAGGGAAGCATGGATTTGAATCTTGCCTGGATCATGTCTCGCAACTGAGGAAACTGATCCAACTGAAGGGACAGGGCCATCAATAATTTGTAATAATCGTATCGCTCGACCAGGTATTCACAAGTGATTAGGATTATTTGTTCCATCTTCCCTTTAGACGTTGGTGTCGCCGCAATTTTCTCAAATATAACCTGGCTTTCCCCCATACCTTTTAGGATGATTCCTTCTAGAAGAGCTTCTTTGCTGGCGAAGTAATTGTAGACTAAACCTTTTGCTACCTCTGCTTTTTTTGCAATCTGACTTACAGAGGTATTGTGATAACCTTGGTGTGCAAATAGCTCCAGCGCAGCCATCAGGATCTTGTTTCGGCTCTTTTCCCTTATTGCTTCGAACTGTTCTGTACTTCTTGGACTCATATTTTTGGTTGACTGGTCGGTCAATATACGAATTATCTCTAATAAAGGTTAGTTGTCCCCCCAAATTTTTGTTTCTTTGGACTGAATTAAGCGTTAGTGTTTCGTGAAATTTTAAAAATTTTATCTCAGCTATGGTGAGGATTCTCATTAGTAATGATGACGGTATTCATGCTCCGGGTATACTTTCGTTAATTGAGGTTGCTAGGGAGTTTGGTGATCTTACTGTGGTAGCACCAGACAGCCCTCAGAGTGGAATGGGGCATGCCATAAGCATTGGAAAACCTTTACGGTATGTGGAAGAGGAATTACCCGGTAACTTAGTGGGATATGCCTGTACTGGAACTCCTGCTGATTGTGTCAAACTAGCAACGGGCGTTTTCATGGATGCTCCTCCAGATCTCATTCTCTCGGGAATTAACCATGGAGCAAATTCTTCAGTTAGTGCGATTTATTCAGGAACTTTGTCTGCAGCCCGTGAAGGAGCGATTCAAGGGATCCCATCCATCGGATTTTCTTTTCTCAATTTTTCCCATCAAGCAGATATGACTACAGCAAAGGTTGTGGTTCGAAGTATTATAAGTCAGGCGCTGAGCCAGTCTATGCATACCACGGATCTCTTGAATGTCAATATTCCCGATTTACCTTTGAGCGAATTAAAGGGCGTAAGAATCACCCGTCAGGCCTTGGGAAGATGGACAGAAGAATTTGACCAACGAATCGATCCATTTGGAAGAAAGTATTTCTGGCTCACCGGGAAATTTTCCCTTACAGATCATGGAGAAGATACAGATATTCATGCCCTCAATTCGGGATATGTATCTGTAACGCCTATGACTATAGACTTTACAGGACATCATTCTATTAGTCGTTTTGCTTCTTGGGATTTTTCTCTTAAGTCTGAAAAGAAGATATGAATTGTAAGTTGTTTATCATTGCTGGAGAAGATTCAGGGGATCTTCATGGGAGTAACTTGATTGAGGCACTGAATAAGAAAATCCACTTCTTGAAAACGCGTGGGGTAGGGGGGGATAAATTGGCTTCAAAGGGGATGGAACTTATCGCTCACGTACGCGACATCAACTTTATGGGCTTCTGGGAGATCATCAAAAACATAGGGACCATAAGGCGTCTCTTTAAAAAGGTACATGAGGATATTGCAGCCTTTGAACCTGATGCTGTTGTATTGATTGATTACCCCGGATTCAACCTTCGGCTGGCCAAGCAACTCCACAAAAAGGGTATAAAGATTTTTTATTACATATCTCCTCAGGTATGGGCCTGGAAAAAGGGCCGTGTAAAAAGTATCCAACGTTTTGTAGACAAAATGTATGTCATCCTCCCCTTTGAAAAATCCTTTTATGCAGACGAAGGGGTAGAAGTGGAATTTGTTGGCCATCCCCTTCTAGATGTAGTTCCCCGGCGAGCGCCCCGATCAAATGCAGAAAACACCATTGCCTTATTGCCAGGGAGTAGAAAGCAGGAAATTGGAAGAATGCTTCCAGAAATGCTAAAGCTAGTCGATCGATTTCCTGGGTATCGATTTATTGTCGCAGGAGCTCCTAGCCAGCAAGCATCCTTTTACGATACGTTTATCCAGGATTCCCCAGCAGAACTCTGGATGAACCGGACCTACGAACTGCTGGAGCAGGCAGACTACGCATGTGTAACCTCTGGTACAGCCACCTTAGAAACGGCCTTATTTGGCGTTCCCCAAGTAGTCGTGTACAAGGGAAGCCGGATTTCTTATGAAATTGGTAAGCGATTGGTTCAAGTTCCCTATATAAGTTTGGTAAACCTCATTATGGAAAAATCAGTAGTAGAGGAACTCATTCAGGGGGAATTCCATGTAGATAATTTGGAATCCGCCCTTCGCAAACTGATGGATCCCCAGGAACTCAGCAGAATGGAGGAGGATTATAAGAGCCTCAGGGAAGTTTTGGGCTCTGAGGGAGCTTCCTTCCGTACGGCTTCACATATCTTGAAAGAGTTATCTGATTCTGCTTAAAACTAATTAACTTACTAGCACATCTTCTTATAGTTAACCCCATGCAATTGAGATTACTTTTTGGAGTATTATTATTAGTGCTTGTAGAAGGCGGGTTGATTTATTTTGCCTTCCGGGAAATAGATCGGATGGCACGAGGTAAGGGCATTTCTTCTTTTACCTGGAAATTGAAGGCCTTTTTTTACATTATCGGGCTGAGTTTGCTAGTTGGTCTTTTTAGTACCGGGATTTTGATGCTTGCAGAAATCGAACTTTTCTGGATTACCATACCGATAATCCTCTCTGGCTGGATTGCCTTTATGCGGTTGCGAAGAGAGTTAAAAAAGCAGAAAAAAAGGGTTTAAGTAGAATTTTTTAACATGTGATTGGCATAGTTTCAATCTGTTTTACATTTTTGGGGAAATTTTTCCAATCGGATAGTCATCCTACTCACAATTCACAAATACACCTAAGCAGATGAATCAGAAGACTGCGACAGATATAAAGTTGCTCAACGAAAAAATTCAAGAAAAAAGTGCTTTCATAGACTTGATTACTACAGAGATTAAGAAAGCGATCGTTGGACAACAGTATATGATCGAACGCTTGCTATTGGGCTTTCTCTCTGGCGGACATATATTACTTGAGGGAGTTCCAGGATTGGCTAAGACTCTGGCAATCAAATCCCTTTCAAAGGCGGTGAAAGGAAAATTTAGCCGTATTCAGTTTACGCCAGATTTGCTTCCTGCAGATGTAGTCGGTACCATGATTTACAACCAGAAGACCAACGAGTTTTCTGTAAAAAAGGGTCCTGTGTTTGCCAACTTTGTACTTGCAGATGAGATCAACCGATCCCCTGCTAAAGTTCAAAGTGCCTTGTTAGAGGCGATGCAGGAGAAGCAGGTAACCTTGGGAGAGCATACATTTTTATTAGAGGAGCCGTTTTTGGTGCTGGCTACTCAAAATCCTATAGAGCAAGAGGGTACTTATCCACTGCCAGAAGCCCAAGTTGACCGATTTATGCTCAAGTGTGTGATTTCTTATCCGAGTAAAGAAGAAGAACGGGAAATTATTCGGCAAAATGTAAATCCAAATGGACGCTCTATAGAGCAAGTGGTTCAACTTGAAGCAATCATGGATGCGCGAAACTTTGTCCGAGAAGTATATATGGACGATAAAATCGAGCAGTATATCCTGGATATTGTATTTGCGACCCGTGATCCTCAGGCGAACAAACTGGATAAGCTGAGTAATTTAATCAATTACGGAGGGTCTCCACGGGCTTCGATAAACCTTGCTCTGGCCTCCAAAGCCTACGCTTTTATCAAGCGGAGAGGCTATGTGATCCCAGAAGATGTTCGAGCCATAAGTTATGATGTTTTGCGTCATCGTATTGGTCTTACCTACGAGGCAGAGGCAGAGAATATCTCTCCAGATGATATTATCAGTGAACTTCTCAATACAGTGGAGGTTCCGTAGGGTAGGGTAGTAAAGGGTTAGGCGTTTCCTATATCCCGTGATCTTTAACATGGGTTAAAGTATCCCACTACGGACCACTACTCTTCAGGATAGGTAAAACCATCAGGAGGGGGAAGTATATGCTTGTAATTCCAGGGTTCTAACTTATCTAGAGTTTGTGAATAGGCCAACTCAGCTTCACTTTCCCATTCATAAGATTTCCGAGGAACGAGGAACTCGTATTTCCTAAAATGAAAAGCTGTCAGGATTCCTGCTACGGCTCCAAAAAGGTGAGATTCCCAAGAGGTTCCAGGCTTTATCGGGAGTATACCCCATACCATCCCTCCGTAAAAAAATACAATGATGAGGGATAGCGCAAGAGCCCGAAGATTTTTTCTGAAAATTCCGCTAAAAAAGAGAAAAAAAGCGAGGCCATATACCACACCGCTTAGCCCAATATGCCAAACTTGCCGTCCAGCCACCCATACCCATAATCCCGAGAGTAGGTAAATCATGATAAGAACTTTTGGGGCAATAGGTCTGTAGAAAAAAAGAAGGCCAGCTGTTAGGAAGAAGAAAGGGGTAGAATTAGCCAGCAAGTGTTCCCAGCCTCCATGTATGAGGGGAGCGGTGAAAATCCCGATACTTCCCCTGAATGTTCGCGGAAATATCCCTAGCCAGCTTAGATCCCAGTGCGCCATATATTCTACCCCTTCTAATCCCCAAAGTAATAGGAGAAAAAGGAGAGGAAATACAAGGCTCAGGTATAATCTTTTTCTGGTGCTTTTTGGCATATTTCTCTAATCCATACATCTGTAGAAGATAGGGCAAGGTACCTTTATGTATTCGTAAAAATAGATAGAAAGGTTGAGGAATTAATTTACTGTTTTTTCGTCATTATTACTACTTTTCCCCCATATCTAGCGATTTCGGATATGGCAAAGGCGGCTTCTTCCATTATCACTTCTTTATCTGTACGCAAGGTAATCACATCATTTTCAGTGTCTTCATCCGTTAGTACTTGCTCAATGTAGGCAGGAAGTTGGTCTTTGGATTCAAGTACAGTTTGGTCCCAGGCATATTGCCCATCAGCTGTAATCGTGATAGAATGGCTGGCATTACTGGGCTTGTCAGAGGAACTTGTAGGTAAATCGACCTTCAATCCCACTTGGGCCACAAAGGTAGAGGTCAATAGAAAATAGATAAGCAGCAGAAAAACCACATCTGCCATTGAGGAAGTGCTAAATTCTGTACTGGGTTTATTGCGGGTTCTGATACTCATAAATTAAGAGGTTTGGGGTTAATGGGTTTAGAGGTCTGGGCCTAGAATGGATAATTTTCTTTATCGAACCGTGAACTCTTCAACCCTTAACTCTGAACGCGTATCTACGCATCAGCAGGCTCTTGAAGCAAATCGATAAAACTAGTGGAGGTCAGTTCTAACTTAAAAATTACTTTGCTCACCATTGCTACCAAGGAATTGTAGAAGATAAAGGCGAGAATCCCAACGACTAGACCAAATGCGGTAGTAATCATCGCCTGTGAGATACCATCGGCGAGTTCGACAGGCCCAGCATTTCCCTGACCTTGGACAATTGCGCTAAAGGCCTTGATCATTCCTAAAACCGTTCCTAAAAATCCGATCATGGGCCCTGCTCCGGCAATGGTAGCCAATAGGGAAAGGCGCCGCTCCATTCTGTATACCTCAAGTTTCCCCACATTTTCTATAGACCCTTCTATATCTTTAAGGGAAGCTCTTCCCAAGCGAGATATCCCTTTGTGAAGCATTCGCGAAAAAGCGTCATCTTGCTGCTGACAAACCCGCTTTGCTTCTTCGATTTTTCCAGAGATGACCAGCATTCTAACCTTCTCCAGCAATTCCTCAGAATCTCCATCCATCTTACGGATCAAGCGATACCTTTCTATGAAAATAAAAATAGCTAGGATTAGCAATAATGCTAAGGGGATCATGGGCCAGCCACCTGCAATGAATTGATTGAAATCAAAAAGTACAGGGCTAGTACCTGAACCGCTCAAATTGGAAGTGGTGTCTATTTGAAGTAAGGGATACATGTAACAGGTCATTAATTCTACCAAAATATGGTAATTGCAGAAAAGTTAATAACTCTTTGCAATATTCTATTACTTTTTCTCGAAATATGTGCTAATATATCAAAATTTGTTCCCCGAATTGTGGCTGTGTAAGCTACTTTTTCACGTGTGTCTCTCTTTTGGGTATTTGCATGCCCTATTCCCCTTGCTAAACCTTTCCATCTATAAATTGAGTTTGAATGCTTTGCCTGTCCTTCCAATACAGTTGGTAGGTTGCATGAGTGCTGGACCTCAGGGTAATTGCCTCTTCGAATGTTCCAAACATCCCTAGGAGTAATTCACAGCTTTCCCTCACCGCAAAATTTCCCCCTGTTTGCCTACACCGGTAGTCGCAATACTCATTATCGGCTATATAGTTGTCGAACAAAAGCGAACCCGGTCTGGGAATTTGTATCCTTAAGCCGACTTCCCCAGCGATTCCAATGTCATTTACATCATCAAAGACATAACATACCTGAGAACTTGCCAGATCATGTGTCTTACAAAATGCACGTAAAGCATACTGTTTTTGGGAAAAAGAGAAAAATACTTCGTGGAGGTGCTCTCGCTGGGCAAACTTTCTGGCCCCTTCATTATTTGCTCCGGTAATGATGCCACAGTAGGCTTGCGTATGTTGGTGAGAGAGCCAATATCCAAAGCGCAGCATGTTGAGCCCCATCGAATCTGCTTCTAAAAAGGTACTTGGAAACTGAGGACTTTTCTGACCTGTATTGAATACTCCATCCCAATCGAAGAGGAATGCTTTGATCTGTGAGAGTTTTTCGACAAAATTATCAACAGGAATAGAAAAAATCCCTCCATTTTCCTGGAATAGAGAATAAATGCGTTGAGAATCCATAGGGTTAGTAAGCCTAAAGAGAGGTCATTGAGTTGATAGAAGGGATACTTAAAGATTTCCCTCACCTATTTTCTCTGACCGCTCCGAGCTCTCTGCTCACTTCTTGTACTTTATTGATTCAACAAGTGTTGTACGTCCAATAATCCGACAAGCTTACCATTTTCTGTCACGGCGAGCGTATCTACTGCCTTCTCCTTCAGAAGGGTCGAGGCTTCTAATAGACTGCTTTCAGCTCCAATGCTGATAGGGGGCTTAATGGGTAGATCTGAAATAGATTTCTGGAGAAAGCCTTCTCCATGTTGTTGGATATTTCGCCGTAAATCTCCATCCGTAAAGATCCCTATGGGGTGGTTTTCAGAATCTGAAATGATCACAACTCCATATTTTGATAAGGTCATTTTCACCAGCGCGTCTAAAATTTGCTGGTTGGGGCTGACAGTTTCTGTAAACGGGGCCATGACATCCTTTACACTAAGGGTCATGAGCCGAGTGTGTTCGAAAAATTGGCGAGTCCCTAGTTCCGTAAAATTATTTTTAGGAAGTTGTTGCAGTACCTTCCAGGGAATTGTACAGGCATGGACACCAATATTTAGTGCATTCCGGACATGCTCCGGGTGTCTGACAGAAGAAAACATAATTTTAGAGGGATAGCGATATCGTTCTACGGCTGTTACACACTGCTCGACTAAGGAGATTGCATCATGTCCTTGATCCTGCAACCTCCCCACGAGTGGACATACGTAGGTTGCTCCAGCACTTAAGGCGATATAAGCTTGCTGAATGGTATAAATTAAGTGCATATTAACTTGAAGGCCCTGATCAATGAGCCGTTTACAAGCCTTGGCTCCTATCAAGGAAATCGGAATTTTGAAAACTGTCTTTTGGGGATCCAACCCAATACTAAGTAAGCGATGGGCTTCCGCTTCAATTTCTTCTGCAGTTTCTCCCAAGGCTTCCACCTGAAGGATCGGTACCATTTCGGCAAGTTTAAGGATCATTTGATCCACATCAGTTACACCATCCCGGTGCATAAAGGTAGGCGTGGTCGTCAATCCATAGATATAGCCTAGGCCAAAAGCGGCTTCAATTTCTTCAAATTTTGCCGAATCAAGGTAGAATTCCATAGGTGAATAAGTAATTAATAATCAATTGTCCACAGGGGAATTCCTATCCACTGTGGCGAATAATGGGTGTAAAAGTCGAAAAATATTGACAAAAAACTATAGCCTATGGATTAAAAAGGTGTTAAACAGATTCTTCAAGTGCACTTCTATATTTTACTTCTATATCGTGTATTTCAAGCAATGGCTTTATGAATTCTTCCAGGTCAAATACGCAGAGTTGGCTAGCAGCATCGCATAACGCCTGTGAAGGATCGGGATGTGTTTCTATGAATAGGCCATCAATCCCTGCAGCAACCCCTGCTCGTGCAAGAACAGGTAGGAATTCTCTAGCCCCTCCTTTAGGATCTTTACTGGGGATGCCATATTTCCGTATGGAATGGGTAACATCAAAAATTACCGGATAACCTGTTGCGCGCATATGGTAAAAGCTTCTAGGATCTACCACTAGATCATTATATCCAAATGTATAGCCTCGTTCAGTGAGCAGAATCTGGGTATTTCCTGTAGATTCTATTTTCCGCACGGGG
This sequence comes from Bacteroidota bacterium, assembly GCA_039197765.1. Lineage (GTDB taxonomy): Bacteria > Bacteroidota > Bacteroidia > J057 > J057 > JBCCTX01. Next base: position 1,937 of record JBCCTX010000066.1, on the reverse strand, counting down.
TGAACCATGTTTTCTGGTGCTAGAAATTGACCGTGTTTAAGGTTAATGACACGCCCCGTTTGAGCGGAGTCAACAACTAAGGTCGTTTGCATACACAGGTAAGCAGGTATTTGGATGATATCAAGGACTTCTGAGGCTGGGAGTACCTGTTCTGGAAAATGAATATCAGATAGTAGGGGAAAGCCAAAGTCCTTCTTTATTCTTTCTAAGAGTTTTAAACCTTTCTCAAGACCAGGACCTACATAGTTGTCAACAGAACTCCGATTGTCCTTCATAAAGGAAGATTTGAATATCAGGGGAATTCCAAGTTTTTCGGTTACCTTTTTTAAATGCTCTGCTGTACGGAGCATAATCGATTCATCTTCGATTACACAAGGACCAGAGATTAAGAATAGCTCATCTGCCCCACAGTCTATTTGTCCTACCCGAACGATTTTTTTCATAAGATCAAGAAGAATTAATAAGAAGACGAAATTGCATAAAGGAATGGAAAGGAAAAATTTATCGAGTTCTTTTTTTAATAGAGTTCATCCTACTTTAAAAAGATCTGTAAACTCAGAAGAAATTCAGAATTGATTCAGATTTTATTAAGCGCAATTTACCTCTACATGATGTAGCTGTTATTTCTTTAACCATTCAAAATAGCTAATCATTTTCTCAAGCGGATTCATTATAAAATTCTTTGGCTAATCGGATTTTTTATTAAATTAGAATGGAACTACTTGACCTAATATGTCACACATTTTAACTTATTAACGTATGAGCATCACTACTACTACGCGGTTCATACGACATCTTTTCCTACTAGTCGTAGGGATAGGAATGTCGGGATGGGCCTATGCACAAACGGTATCTGGTACCGTAAACGCTGGGGACACTGAGGGTCCTCTAGAAGGAGTTACGATCATTGTAAAAGGTACTACAACGGGTACATACACCGATGGAGAAGGGAAATTCTCTCTCACTGTCCCTGATCTCAATGCTACCCTTGTCCTTTCTTATGTGGGATACAGTACACTGGAGCATCCTTTGGAAGGTAACAATAGCGTAAGCCTCACCTTACAGCAGGATATTACTTCATTGGATGAAGTAGTAGTTGTAGGATACGGAAGCCAAAGAAAGCGGGACGTAACTGCAGCTATAGCTTCTGTAAGTGAGAAGGAAATAACAGAAATACCTGTTGCGAGTACGGTACAAGCGTTACAGGGGCGGGTAGCAGGTGTAGATATTCAGGCAGTTGGTGGAAGACCCGGACAGCAACCTGAGATACGAATCAGGGGTAATCGCTCCATAAATGCTGATAATAATCCCCTTTATGTCGTTGATGGTATACCTTTAACAGATGGAGGTACTGCTTTTGACATTAACCCTCAGGATATTGCCTCTGTAGAAATCCTCAAAGACGCAGCCTCTACTTCAATTTATGGATCTAGAGGAGCGAATGGTGTAATTTTGATCACTACAAAGCGAGGATCACAAGGTAAGACAACTGTGACATATGATGGATTCGTAGGGGTTTCTAGTGTCATCAGACAGGTAGATATGATGAACGGCCAGGAGTTTGCTGATTTAAAAAGGGAGTCCCGTAGAGCTACCCCTGATTTCAATACATCGGAAGCATGGCGGGGCGAAATTCCTCCAGATAATATTGTCTTTGATGATCCCGTAGAATTGGAATCTATTGCACTTGGGCGAACTACAAATTACCAAGACGAAGTACTACAGAATGGACTTACTCAAAACCATCAGTTAGGAATAAGAGGGGGAAATGCAAAAACAAAGTTTTTGATTTCTGCAAATTACTACAATGAGGAAGGAATAATCGATAACATGGATTTCACGAGGTACTCAATTCGATTAAATCTTGACCATCAAGTGACCGATTGGTTGCAATTGGGTACATCATCCTACATCAACCGAACCGACCAAAACTGGGG
>JBCCTX010000065.1:0-26387 GCA_039197765.1 Bacteroidota bacterium | reverse complement strand
TTGAGGAAAGAATAGATCGCTCTATAACCATGAATAGGCCTACCATTAAAGCGGCAACCAAGTATATGTATTCTACATAATGCATGTGAGAAAAATAAACGAGAAGAGCGAAATAAAAAAGTAGCGAAGAAAACCGCAGTACCTTTGATCTGAGAGGGTGGTCCGTGGTAACCTTTGATCGAGATCAAAGTACACTTTTCAAACCTCAAACCTCAAACCTCAAACCTCAAACCTCAAACCTCAAACTTTTGCCCCTTTTTAAGGGGTTGGGGTTCCTTCCCTCAAACCTCTTTCTAAGGGGTCCCTCCTCCCTCCTCCTCGACAGATACTACTCCCTGGATACCAAATAGATAATAAGTAGTAAAAGTCGTATTAGAACGAAGACCCTTGCTACCTGTTATGATCTCTTCAGGTGTTTCTATTCTTACGGGTTTATAGGTATAAACAGAATCTATGGTTTTGTCCCAAAAGAGTTGTTCGGTGAGTAGACGCTCGTCTTTGGTATTTGTTACGACAACATCTCCCGTAAGCTCGGCTATACCTTTATCTTTACGAAATACCCCTTGATTAGCCCGAACAGTACTTTCTAATACATCTTTGTCGTCAAAGAATTCGATCTCTACTCCTTGGTCGAAATAGTGTTTGAGCTCCATTTCCCCTTCTTCATTGGGTTCTGTCTTTTCAATCACGTGGTCTGCCTGAAGGATAGCCCGTACATGGGCTGAGTCTGAAAAGTAGTAGGTAACTCCGAAGGATTCCATGGGAAGTTGCTCCTCATCCAGCCAAACGGGTGTGCTGGCCTGCTCCTCTTCAGTACAACTCATATAGACGCATACAAATAAAAGATAGAGGAAAAAACGCTTCATGATTTGGTTTTCCTTAAATCCTGGGTTCTTCGATAAATAGAGATCATAAAGCCAAAGGTTAGCAAGAAAGTTCCCAACCATAGCAGGTTAATCATCGGTTTTTGAATAGCTTTGATGACCACCTGATCTGCGAAGGGGTTGGTTAATTCCTGAATTTGAATTCGAACTTGCTGCTCGCGAGGATTGATATCCACAAAGTAGAAGTCCAAAAATAGATCCTCCAATTGGGAGGGAACCATACCTGGACGATTGTCAGAATCTATGGTATAAATAGGACGTGTCTGATAGCTCCTTCCTGATTTAAATACATATAGGTTAGCCGCAGCTGCGATTTGGTATTGAGCTAAATCAGGCCTGCCACCCATTTGTTGTATTCCTTGAAGATGGAGCTGAGTTTTCTCATTGAGCCTCACGGTGTCCCCTATCTGAAGCATGACATCATATCGCTTGTACTTAGGCGATATTTCTTCTTCGCCAGTAGTTCCACTTACGTAGACATAAATATCCTTGTCTGCAAAAACCTTTCTAGAGGGATGGGCTATGATGCTATTGTCTCCTTGTCCGCTAAGCTCTGCTTCTGGATAAAGAACAAAGTATTGGGAAGTATCCTCAAGGCTAGCAAATTTAACTCCGTATAGTTTCCGGTTATTAATCCGTGGGGGTTGCAACTGTTCTAGATTTGTGTTGAGAAATAGTTGCAGAGAATCTAGATCGACTTCATTGTCTTCAGAGGCAATAGGGTTAATATGGTCAGAAGTAGGGCTAAGAGGAGGAGGCGCTTGTTGTGTCGTAGTATCTCCCAATACAAAAATTCGCCACCACGGAAGTGCCATGGCAAAGCGGTCCCCACTTGCATCTCTGAATCCCACTTTAAATCCTTGAGGAAACTTTTCTAGTATCTTGATGTCAGAAACAGGTCCTTCAGCCTGTAGAATTCCCTGATAGGTAACCATGTAGCCATCAATTTGCCTGGGACGATCCTTGACCAAAAGCACATTATCCGCCTGTTCATTAGGAGGCATTCCGGCAAGTTCCTCAGGAGTAAGATTTGTAGAAATGACCCGGTCGAATCCTGAGGAAAATAGAATTCCCAAAAGCATTAACCCAAAGCCCAGGTGAACCAAGGTTCCTCCCATGACTTTTAATCCTTTCTTATTTCTTCTAAGTAATTGCGTAAGGACGTAGCCATTTGCAAATACCGTAAATAGTGCACTGAATAGGAGTAACTCGTCGGCAAAGTCGATCAAATAATATCGGATGTAGGCTCCTGCCTGTTGAAGGAAGTTCCCGCCTTCAGCATCTTCTAGAATTGTGGTAAAGTTTACATCAAAGGCAAACTCCATCTGCTTAAATGTACGGAGAACCAGCACAGCGCTACCGGCAAGCAGCGCAAATAGGAAAGGCCAGTACAAGGCATTGGCTACGGTCTTCTTGTGCTCAATCCGCCACCAGAGAAACTGCCCCAAGCCCGTTAGGACAGCTACTCCTACGGCGAACCAAACGTTCCACTGGTAGTAAAATAGCTGTAGTTCGGGGGGGGGGGCAAGGTTGGTACCCAGGATCTTATTTATAACGGGAAGAGAGGTCGAAAAAATGATTTCTAGACCAGAAAAAATCAAGACCAAAACCCCGAGGAACAACATAAATTGAGCTGTCCATACCTTACCATCTTCTGTTTTTTGAGGGATATCATCCCAACGGTAAAGTAGTGTAGCAATCACCCAGCCAAAGTATACAAAACACAGAACGAGGAGCTGACCTGAGAGGCCTAAATCTACAAAGGTGTGAACCGAGGTATCCCCTAAAATTCCACTACGGGTTAAAAAGGTACTATATAGGACGAGTAGAAAGGTGCTTATAATAAGGATGATGGCCAATTTTAGATGCGTTTTCTTTCGCTGGTATATCAACAGCGCGTGAAGAGAGGCAACCCCACAAATCCAAGGTACCAATGAGGAATTCTCTACTGGATCCCAATTCCAATACCCCCCAAAGTTCAAGGTCTCATATGCCCAGTAGCCACCCATGATAATCCCTACTCCCAGGATCATGATAGAGAAAGTCGTCCAAGGCATGGCTGCCTTAATCCACTCATGATATTTCCCTTTGATAAGGCCTGCCATTACGAAGCAAAAGGGAATGGCAGTAGAAGCAAAGCCTAGAAACAGCGTAGGGGGGTGAATAACCATCCAATAATTCTGCAACAAGGGATTCAACCCATTTCCATTACTCGGAACAAAGTTAGGGTTGTTAACAAAAATATCTTCGTCTGGGAGTGCATCTTTCAAGGTAATAAAGGGACTGCTTCCTATTTTCCATACTTCAGGATTAAGATCTTTGCTGATAACAGCGACTGCTAAAAGAGTAAATCCCGCAACTAAATCTCCTATGGGGTTGACCTTCTTTTTTCCTGCAATGAAAGCATATCTAATGAAAAGAATCAGGTAGATCCACCATACCAAAGAATACCAAGTAAAGGCAAAGCCATCGATACCATCAAATGTTTTTCCCCAGCTCCAAGCTTCGGTGAATCCCGTTTGTCCTCTACCCAGCAGTATGAGTACCCCCAGGCCCACAAAAAGGGAAAAAATATGGAAGTTCCCTTCCATGGGAAGTTGATCTTTTTGTGAGAAGAACCTGTACCCCAGATAAAATAGTGGGAGTATACTCAAGCAATAGTAGAGGCTGTTCACCAGGGCCTCGCCAGTATAAACCCCTAGAATCATAGAGCTAAGAATAAGTTCTATGGATGCTAGGACAGCTAGAACCGAATTTCTCCATGGACTTGGCCGAAAAAGAAGAATCAGCCCCAAGACACAGTGCCAAAAACACCACAAGAGAAAACTTCCCTCCTGTCCTTCCCAAAAACAGGAAATCATAAAATGAACGGGAAGTTCATTGGAAGAGTGAGACCAGACATAGTGATATTGGTATTGATGGGTATAGATGAGGTAAAATAAAGTTCCTATGATCCCAAAAATTCCCAGCACATGGGCAAGAAACCCAGTTTCCCCCATGCGTTCCCAAGATCGCTTTTGGCTGGGATCACTGGCATCTGCTTTGAAGAAGCTTATCAGCGCGACTATAGCTCCAGAAAAGGCCAGAGCTGCAAAAAATTCACCTACCTTTCCTCCTGCAAATAGCTCCATAAATACGACGTATTTGGGTTTTTAGTTGAAGTTAACTATGTGTAATTCTTTGAATAAAATGATACCAGAGAATACTAAGTGCTTGATGCTATTTACCAATTAAGTGTCCAATTTACCCACAAAATGGGATTAGTTAATGGAATCAGAATTGGGACTCCTAAGGCATTTAGCCTTATTGAACAATGGTAGTTTCTTCATACTTACTTGGGCACTTCATCACAATTTTATCCGCAATGAATCTATCTTGATCATATCCACCAACAACTACAACTTTTTCAGCCTGATCGAAATTGTTGGGCTTGGGATCGTAATAATGTACCAGTTCGACAGATTCGGTTGTATCTGCCATATAGAAGGTGAATAAATCACGATTTGAATCATATTCAGAAGCTTCTCGATTTACCCATTCCCCAACAATATGAACTTTTTTCCCAGACTCCTTTGCTGTGCGGAAATCTGTATAAATACTGGCATTCTGAGAAAAATTCACAGCAAGAACCACCATGAAGATGGCGATAAAAACGAGTAATGCAATATTTCCAGGTTTCATACAAAAACTAATTATTTATCCTCCAATCGCTTTTCCATTTTTTGGATGTTGATTTGGGTTCTCAGCATAAATAGGACCAAACTGATAAATACTACCAAAACCACGGCCAAAACTGCGTAGATTTTTTCACTGCGCAGGAGCATGGACCCATTCTCTTGCCCTTGCAGGAATATGATCGAAAAAAAGCTAAAGATACTCATACATCTAGGTTAAAACCCGAAACAACTAGATTGGGTTCTGATTTGCAAGATATTCTTTTTCCGCCTGAATATTTTCCCACTTTATTTGTAAATGTTGTAGGCGATAGCGCAACTCGTATATCCAGAGTCCCATAAAAATAAAGCCTAAGGCTCCTGGATATAGGATCATGCGATAAGTGTTATCAATAGCTTTTGAACTAGAAAGTACAAAAGACCCGCCTCCAGCATCGCTTCCATCTGCTGTAGGGTGTAGACCTGGGAGAATTCTCGGAATGATAAAATATAGGGGGATAAGGGTAGCGAAGGCAAAAATATTATAGACGGCTGCGACTTTAGCTCGCTGTTCAGGTTCCCCGAAGGAAGCCCGTAAAAGAAAGTAAGCCATGTAAATGAGCGCAGAAATGAGGGCACATACCAAAATGGGATCGTTGGTCCAATACAGAGATAGGCTCTCTTCCATGTGAGCCTTCCACGTTACCCTACCCCAAATACTACCCGTTATGAGTCCGAGGACACTAAACAGTAACCCTACGCGTGCTGCCTCGTGGGCCTTTGCATCGGCTAGTAAAGGATTGCTTGCTGCTTGATAATCTGGGTCAATCATACGGAGAAAACGAATGCTCTGAACGACAGATATAGTCATTAGAACGATGACCGTAAACCACATGGGAACATGGTAAAATAGTATACGACTACTCTGATCCATTAGAGCAATACGTGGAATGGATGCCGTTAATCCATAAATAATAGCGTAGGCCAAAAGGCCTACGGCAAGTACCTTATATAAGGTATTCCAAATTCTCTTCATCGCAGCAAATTATGCGTTTCTATTCGAAACCCGCCAATCCGATCTTTGTTCGCCTTAAAACCCAATTCGACTTCCAGAATGATCTTCCAGCAAATTGTCTCTTCCGGGCTTGAATTCTTCTACATCTTTGGCGGTTAGCGTACCCAACATTTTCTTTGTTCGCTTAGACGGATCTACCGCAGAAAGTCGAAGATGTTGGTTGTTGATCGCTTTGGCAATGATCTTTCTGACCGCTCGCGCATTGCCAAAGGTTTGACTTTTATTCTTGTAAATGTATTGAAAATATTCTGATAGTTTTTTTGTCGCTCCACTAGTTGGGCTCAGATTAGACTCCTCCAGCATATTTTTAGCGATCAATAGCAACTGTTCTGGTTGATAATCCTCAAATTCCAACCTGCGATCAAAACGAGATTGGAGACCCGGATTACTTTTAAGAAAAGTTTGCATGCGATCTGGGTACCCTGCTGCTACTACAATCAACTCTCCGCGATAGTCTTCCATGCGCTTGAGTAAAATCTCTACTGCCTCATGCCCAAAATTGTCTTGGGGGCCCTGGATCAGGGTATAGGCTTCATCTATAAACAAAACACTCCCTCTAGCTTTTTCGATGAGCTGGTCTGTCTTTGATGCAGTTTGTCCAGAATATCCCGCAACGAGCTGCTGTCGGTCGCATTCAAATACGTTCCCGCGTTCTAATATGCCCAGTGCCTTATATATAGAGCCCAGAATTCGCGCCACAGTTGTTTTACCCGTTCCTGGATTACCCGAAAACACAGTATGAAGGGAAAAGGAATTCAAGACATCCTTGCCAGATTCTCGGTAGAACTTTACCAGTTGTACCAACTCCTTTATGGAATTTTTCACTTCCTCCAAGCCGACCAATGCATTCAACTCATTCATGGATTGGACAAGCAACTCTTCATCCAGTGGGAATTGGATTGAGGGAGATTCCTGAGCTCTAAATACAGCCTTCATATCTTTGATCTGAATGCAGGAAAGCTGCTCAGGATCTTTCTCTTCTGGTTTATGGCTACGCATAATACGAAGCCCTAGGTGAAGTTTTGCCTCCTCTACAATGGATAGAACATAGCGCGCATGGCCAAAACTTCTATCCCGACTCCGATACGCCTCCGTGAGTTTTTGCGACAGGTACGTTTTAGATTCATTTGTAAGCCATACATTTCTCTCTTTAGCCCCACGAATGGCAATCTCCGAAAGCTCCTCAGGACTGTAATCAGGAAAGTTCATGTGCAGCTTGAACCGAGATTGTAAACCGGGATTGGATTTCATGAAAATATCCATCTCGCGGGGATAGCCGGCTACTATTATGGCTAGGTCTCCCTCTCCATCGGACATTTCCTTAACCAACATTTCGATTACTTCCCTTCCGTAGTCTTTTTGATCTTCCTCTGATCTAGCAAGAGAATAGGCCTCATCGATGAATAAAATCCCTCCTCTTGCTTTTTCTATTGCAGTCCGTACTTTGGGAGCGGTTTGACCAATGTATTCTCCTACAATATCTGCCCGATCCACCTCATGCACATGTCCTTTGCTGAGGAGGCCAAGTTTTTTGTAAATCTTCCCCAACATTCGGGCAACAGTAGTTTTTCCCGTACCGGGATTGCCCGTAAATAATGCGTGAAGTTGAAGGGGAAAGTGTTCCTCTAATCCTTTTTCCTTGCGTAGCTTCAGAAATTTCAAGTACTGGGCATATTCTTTGATACGACTTTTAATTTCTTCCAATCCCACAAGGCTGTCAAGGTCGTGCAGAACCTCTTCTATTGAGAGTTTTTCTACATCTGGTATGGGAGGAAGTAAGGGAAGAATGTCATTTGCATTCGGCTTAAGTAGAGGGGGTATACCTTCTAGAAAATGGTTGCCCACCCGAAAAGGGAGAACCGCAATTAAGGTATCCATGAAAACGATCTCCACTGTATAGTTGTCTGGAAACCAGGTTCCCTGATAGTCGGAGCCCCAGCCCCAGGTGGATTCTATAACTTTTTGCTTCCGTTTGACATGAATTAACTCTACAGTTTGACCTTTAAGCTGACGGGTGCTGTTGTAAAAATTAAAAGTAATCTCAGCAATCCAGGGTCTGGCTAGGTTATTTTCACTGATAAACTCAATCCAGATAAACCGTGTATCCTGAAAGAAAAAGTCCGAAAAATAGATACGTTCTTCTTTGGGAACATTTTTTTTTGGCCCTTCATATAGCTTTACGGAGTTTAGCTCGAAATAGGGATTGTCTAGGGGATTTACCCGACCTACATCATAAATGTAAAACTTTTCCGAAGCCAGATACTCCCCATCCAGGTAGGCTTCCCAGTAGAAGGTCCCTTCTGGCCAACTGTTGCCCGACTTATCATCTCCCAGGCCTTCTCTTATGTATACTTCATGTTGATCTTTCGAGACATGTACAGGAAGGATCAAGTCTTCAAAAATCTGCTGACTAGAAGCAGAGGGAGCAGCTCCCTTGTCTCGTATGTCGGGAGATTTGAATACCTTGAGGGTAATTTCCGTTTCCCAATCCTCCTGATCGAAGCGCTTATTGTAGAAAGAAAGCTCTGCGTAGATAACACTTACCTCAGACTGGTCGAATACCTTGCGGTATTTCTTTTTACTTTCTGCCAGCCACTCGTTAGAAGCGTAGGTTTTAAGAGCTCGGAATTTGTACTTGCTAAAGGACGAAGATTTGTTTTTCGCCATACCGAACAATTTCTCTATGTAGAGTTTGCGACTTTTATCCAGGACATGCAATTTGCAGTCAGGATCTAAAAATTGTCTTGGAATCCCAAGTTGTAATTCAGAAGTAGAAATATAAGGATAAAATCTCATGTTGGAACAAATTGAAGCGTTACGTGTAGAAGTAGAGGGTTATACAGTCGAAGATGATAACCAATTAGAACTATACAAGCGCAGGTTCACCAATAAAAAGGCATTGATAAATGCCCTTTTTTCAGAATTTCGTTCCTTGCCTCCAGAAGAAAAAAAGGCTCTTGGGAAGCCTTTGAACCAGTTGAAGCAGCGGGCAAATCAAAGGCTCGTTGAGTTTCAGCAGGTGACCCAACGGAAAAAGCGAAAAAAGGATCAACCCCATGACCTTACCCTGCCGGCTGTACCCAGTAGCGCAGGGGCGCGCCATCCCCTTTCCATTACGTTAAAAAATATAGTGGAGGTGTTCCAAAAAATAGGATTTACAGTCAAAGAGGGGCCTGAAATTGAAGATGATTGGCATAACTTTGGGGCGTTGAATTTTCCGCCTAATCACCCAGCAAGGGAGATGCAGGACACTTTTTTTATTTCCAGAGATCCTGACTATCTCTTGCGTACACATACGTCAAATATCCAGATTCGTACGATGATGCAGGAGAAGCCCCCCATACGTATTCTGGCTCCTGGGCGTGTATATCGGAACGAAGCAATCTCTGCGAGAGCACACTGCTTTTTCCATCAAGTCGAAGGCTTAGTAGTAGACAAAGGAATTGGGTTTGCGGATATGCGGCAGGCTCTACTCTTTTTTGCAAAAGAGTTGTTTGGCGCTCATACAGCAATTCGATTGAGACCCTCTTATTTTCCCTTTACTGAGATAAGTGCCGAGATGGATGTTACTTGCAGAATTTGCAACGGAAAGGGATGCAACCTGTGTAAATATACCGGATGGGTGGAGATTATGGGCTGTGGGATGGTAGATCCAAATGTGTTGGAGAATTGCGGAATAGATCCAGATATCTATTCTGGATATGCTTTTGGAATGGGTGTTGAGCGCATTGCCCAACTCTTCTTTAGGGTTCCAGACCTACGTTTATATTCTCAAAATGACTTGCGTTTCCTTAAGCAATTTGAGCGTCTCTGATCTTAGGGATTTTCCTTAGGTAAAATTAGGGGTAGTAGGGTCCAGGGCATCTAGGGGACTTTGGTCCATTTTTAAGGTACCTGCCTTGTAGGCCTCAACATATTTTGAAGGAGGAATACCAAAGTGATGTTTAAAAATCCTGCTAAAGTACCGCTGGTCTACAAATCCTACCCGATAGGAAACTCCTGCTACATTATCCTCTCCATCTAGGAGCATTTTTGCAGCATTTTTTAGCCGAAGGTTCCTGATAAAGGCATTTGCCGTAAGCCCCGTAATAGCCTTAAGTTTACGATTGAGGCTATTCTTGTGCATATTCATGTGATCACTGAAGTCTTCCACCCGGAATTCTGAGTTCTCCATATTTTCTTCTACGATTCCTATAGCCTTCGCAAGCAGTTCTTTACCTGCCTTATTGATCTGCATGTGCTCAGGCTTCATATCGACATCCTTAAAGAATCGTCGTTGCACAGCACGGATGCGTTCCAAAATATTATTGATCCGCAGGAGTAACTCCTCTTGGTGAAAGGGTTTGTCAACGTAATCATCCGCCCCTACCTTTAAGCCATTGATTCGGGTCTCGATGTTTGTGTAGGCTGTAAGGAGAATTACAGGGATATTGCGAACCTCCTCCGTGGCGCGGATCTTCTGGATGAGCTCGACCCCATCCATTTTAGGCATTTTCCAATCGCTTAATATGAGGTCTGGCATATGTTCACTTGCAGCTTCGAAACCGAATAAGCCATTACTTGCTGTATATACCTCATAGTCAAGGCTTAGGAGCTCTTCTAATAAGTTTCGCACCAAGTCATCATCTTCCACAATAAGGATTCTCCCTTTCTTATCTTCCTCTTCATTGTCTATCGCGTCTGAAGAATTTACCATTCGACTATCCTCAGAAGCGAATAGCTTAGAAGCCTTATTATCGGTAGTATCTTGCTTTTGGTTTGAAAGGTCATAGGCACTCGGGTCAATACAGAAGCAGAGCTCCAATTGAATTTCTCCAGTGCTTTGCTTGGCAAAGGTGAGATCCCCGTGATGGAGTTGTGCCCATTCTCTACAAAGGGACCAACCCCAGGCTTCAGAATATTCCTCTAAGTGTTTCTTTTCAAGGAATTCTTTATTTGGAATGAAGAAAGGGACATTGGAAAAAGAAACGAATAAAAATTCCTTATTTTGAATAGAACTCCCCCAATCTTCTTTGAGAGAGGAGGGATAGGTACTAGGAGTTTTACAAAAAAAATCAATTTTACAAGGTTCAGATCCTTTATTCTCTTCAAGCGAGGACAGGACAAATTGGATAATAAAGGATACCTTGTCAATGTCCAGCCACCCCCGGTCCTTATTGGGAAGGGTTATTTCAAAAGTGTAAGGTACGTCATAGGAATGTTTGTCCTTCAGAAAGGGATTCATTAGACGCTCAATCCGATCACTTAAGTCCACCTGCGTGAGGTTTACTTGTAGATATCTCTTAATTAGTTCGTTGGGACTAGACAACTTATCGACCATCTCCACCAAATGATTTGCATGATGCTGGCAGCGCAATAAGCGCGCATGAACCGCAGGATCAAGTGTAGAATCATTCACAAGGCCCTCTAACGGGACCATCAAAAGAGTAAGAGGCTGTCTAAATTCTACAATGAGTGTTTTCAGAAAATTCTGAAACAGATTTTTGTCCATGAATCTATGTATGACTGACTTAATGCATAAAACCCTCAGATTGATCTACAGTCTGACCATAGATCTGTCTATCAACTACAGACAGTCTACAAAAGGTACTTAAGAATTTATTTGCCAGGATTAAACCCAATTCCTGATCGCTAGTGCCCTGCAAAAATATATATATTTATACTAATCCAAAAAATGAATTTTAAATAGGTAATTTTTGTAGAAAATTTGGAAAGAATGACTAGAGGAAAAATTTGTGCGCGAATTTTCTTTATTCTGCGGGTTTTTAATTGAATATTTGCTAGGAGTTTTGAAGACGGAATTCTAGATAGCTATCTGAAAAATATTCATATCTTAGACCCAAACTTTCTAAAAAGAAATTCCCTTTGATAGGAAATGTATGAATCCCATATCACTGTCGCATACTGTTGAATATTATTCGGACTCACTTGCTTCCTGGAAACAGGAGGGAAATGTGTTCTCTTTCCATTCTCGAAATGGAGTTATCCTCGCTGTACATGTACTATCTGACCAAATAATACGGTTTCGCTACACGACAGATGGATTTTTCATGCCAGATTTTTCTTATGCTATTGAAGACGAAGTCAATACAGGGACCTCCTTCCTCAGGTCTCGGGATGGGAAAAATCGCGTGACAATCACTACTTCTAAGGTGGTGTGTAAAATTGAGAAAGAGAATTTGGCGGTTCAGATTTGGGATCGTTCTGGTAATATAATTCTAGAAGATGAAAAGGGATTTCACTGGAGGCATGACCATATCGGCGGAAATATTGTCATGATGAGTAAAAAAGCAGTGGGTGAGGAACAGTATTTCGGCCTTGGAGATAAAACCTGCTCCTTAAACCTTAGGGGCAAGAGATTGCAAAACTGGTGCTCCGATTGTTTTGGATATGGTTCAGAAACGGATCCTTTATATCGCAGTATCCCTTTTTACTCAGGATTACGAGAGGGAATTGGATATGGCGTGTTTTTCGACAATTCCTTTCGCACCCATTTTGATTTTGCTGCAGAGCGTAACGAAGTTACCAGCTTTTGGGCCCAAGGGGGAGAGATGAATTACTACTTTTTCTATGGGCCCGACTTACTTGAAGTCTCCCGTCAATACACGCGCATGACAGGAACACCGGAAATGCCGCCTTTATGGGCATTTGGATATCACCAGTGTAGATGGAGCTATTATCCTGAGAGTCGCTTGCGGAAAATCGCCAAAGAATTTAGGGATCGATCTATACCTTGTGATGCGCTGTATCTCGATATAGATTATATGGATGGGTATAGGTGTTTTACCTGGAATAAAAAGCATTTTCCACAACCTAGGAAAATGATAAAGGAGTTAGAGGACACAGGGTTTAAAACTGTGGTAATAATCGATCCTGGTATTAAGGTGGACCTGGATAACGACATTTGTAAGGAAGGAATTGAGAAAGGCTATTTTCTCAAGCGTCAGGATGGGCCTTTCGTAAAAGGACGGGTCTGGCCAGGTGAGTGTTTTTTTCCCGATTTCACCTCGCCCGATGTCCGCGAGTGGTGGGCCAAATTATATCGAGATTTAATTAGAAAAGATGGGGTGAAAGGGGTGTGGAATGATATGAATGAGCCGGCAACCTTCGACTTGGAAGGTCGTACCCTATACGATGATGTGCGACATGACTATGATGGGCACTCCTGTAGTCATCGGAAGGCGCATAATGTCTATGGGATGCAGATGTCTAGAGCTTCCTATGAGGGAGTTAAACGATTCTCCTATCCCAATCGACCCTTTTTAATTACGAGGGCTACCTACGCTGGAGGTCAACGGTATGCCTCTGCTTGGACAGGGGATAATATTTCTTCCTGGGAACATCTCCGCTTAGCTAATATTCAGTCTCAACGAATGGCTGTTTCAGGCTTTTCCTTTATTGGTTCAGACGTAGGAGGATTTAATGACCTGGCAGATGGCGAGTTGCTCGTGCGCTGGTTGCAGTTAGGGGCCTTCCATCCCCTTTTCCGAAACCATACCATGGGAAACAATGTCGATGGGGCTGCCGATATTGATGATGAAGCAGTAGAAGAAAAAGCGCTTCAATACTTCACAGACCAGGAACCGTGGGCCTTTGGAGAAGATTATGAAACCCCTGCACGGAAAGCGATAGAATTTAGATACCAAATCCTCCCAATTATATACACAGCCTTCTGGCAGTATGTAAAGGAAGGTTCTCCCTTCCTGCGTCCCCTTGCATTCATCGACCAAGGAAATCCCGATACCTACTACCGTATGGAGGAGTTTTGCGTAGGTGATCACTTACTGGTTTGTCCTATATCTGAACCGGGTGTTACCGGTCGATCTATGTATTTGCCAGAAGGTAACTGGTACAATTTCTTTACAGATGAGCTCGTAGAGGGCAGTCAGGAGATCTGGGTAGATGCTGGCCTGGACCAAATTCCCCTTTTTATCCGAGCAGGGGCTATGCTTCCTATGTATCCTATCCGGCAATATGTGGGCGAAAGGCCTATAGAGGAAGTTTTTTTTCATGTATACTATACCGATGGAGATCCTGTATCGAGTTTCCAATACGAGGATGAAGGAGAGGGCTATGCATATGAAGATGGAGAATTCCTCTTGAAAAAGGTCAAGGTCTCAGGAGATTCTCAGCATCTGAGAATCCAGCAGAATCAAGAAGGAGCCTTTGTTCCAACTTATGGTACGTGCAAACTGATCATACACGGTCTTCCTTTCCATCCTAATAGATTGGAAATTAATGGAGACCTTCAGCCCATCCCTTCTAATTGTTTCAAAGAGAATCGGCTAGAGATCGATCTCATACAAGATTTTAAAGAAGTGGTTTTTAGAGTTTAGAAGGATGAAGTTGTGTTCAAGGTTCAGTCCTAGGACCAAATTCTTCATGTAGACCCCAAAGGATAAGTATAGTCAGGAGAACTCCCATGGTTCCAAGGTATTCTCCCCAAATATTTGGAATATTATACAAGGGCATAAGAACCGTAAAAAAAGCAAGGAACAAGGCCGTAACAACCTGCTTCCCCAAATCAAAGGGGAAGAACAATTTTTTCAAAAAATCCATAAACTGCGTCAAGTATTTTCAAACGCCAATCTAAAAAAATTGATGCAAGCCAAAACAATTTTTATGTCTGATTGGTTTGTATAAGTTTATGTTTGGTTCTACGGCGTACTTGGAAATTTGGTTATCCTTATTTTCGAATAAATCTTACATCGAAAAACATTCAATTCTCTTTCCGTAGAATGGCTAGTGGGGGGTGCTTTAAAATACCCTGAATGTTTAATAATCCAATGAGGGTAGTAGCTGAAATCACGATCAGAAGGAGCCCCAGGGTAGGAAGCATACGTGGAGCAAAGGCAGTTTGGAAACTGAACTTCGCCAAACCGTAGCTAAAAAGTAGGGAAAGTAAGATGCCCGTCATAGAGGCAAGAGCCCCCAAGAAGATATATTCAAGTGCATTTATCCATAAAATTTGACGTCTCTGAGCCCCTAAAGTCCTTAATAAAACACTTTCCTGAATTCGCTGGTATTTACTGATGATTACCGATCCTGCCAAAACGAGTAGTCCGGTGATGATACTAAATAGGGACATGAAGCGAATGACAAAGGAAATTTTTTGGAAAATAGAGTCTATTGTATTGAGGATCAGCCCTAAATCGATGATAGAGACAGTAGGGAATTCTTTAACTACTGCACGCTGGAAGACAGCACTTTGTTGGACAGAATCTGCGCGGGTGGTCATTAGGTGGAATTTAGGTGCCTGTTCCAAAACCCCCTTTGGAAATAAGATAAGAAAGTTCATCCGGTCAAATTTCATGGTCCGAATGCTGCCTACACGTGTAGGGATCAATGCACCTTGCACATTGAAAATAATAGGGTCGCCGAGCTTGACTTTAATCCTATTGGCAAAACCCTGCTCCAGGCAAATGTAAACCGTATCGCCAGGATAATTGACTTCAGGAATCCACTCTCCCTCGATAATTTCCTCTCCCTCTACCAGAGAATCTCGGTAGCTTACCCTAAGCTCGCTATTGAACACCCAATTGGGAATATCTAGAACGGTATCCTTCAAGGCTTGGGTCCGGGTAAGGTCTTTGAGCTTCTGGACCCGCATGGTAACAATAGGAATATCCTGCATGACCGGGAGCTGATAGTCTCGCGTAAGTTGTGCGAGGGCATCTTTCTGATCACTTTGAATATCAAAAAGCATAATATTGGGATTGCGTTCACTTCCCGATAAGCTTACTTGTTCCAATAATAAGTCCTGCACAAAGAATAGGGTGCTAATCATGGCCGTTCCCAGGCCGATGGATAAGACCAGAATCAACGTTTGGTTGTTTGGACGGAATAAGTTGGCGAGTCCTTGACGCCAAAGAAAATTCCAACTAACAGGGAAATACTTTCTCACCAGCCACATACTCAACCGAGCAGCTCCGGCAAGTACCAGAAACCCTAAGAGTAACGCAGCGGTAAAAGTCAGCGCTTCTTGCCAATTTTGAGTTTGCAGCCAGGCAAATCCAATGATGAAGAGTAAAATCATTGCACCTACTAGTATGCGGAGGGGATCCCAAGAACCTGTTGGAGCTTCATATGAGGCTCTTAACGTTAGCAGGGGAGATACCTTGCGAATGCCCAGCATGGGAATGAGGGCAAATAATACAGATATTCCTATGCCTGTGACTAGACCTTGACCCATTGCTGGTAGGGATAGGTCCGTGCTAGCTGTAAAGGGAAGGAATTCCTGCAGAATCAAGGGAAGGATTTTTTGAATGCCATTTCCTAGAACTACTCCAATAACGGACCCGATCAATCCCATACACGCAACTTGTATCAGGAAAATATAAAAGGACTGTCTCCCAGTAACTCCCATACACCGCAAAATGGCTACTGAAGATAACTTGTCTTTGATGTAAATGTGTACGGCACTTGCTACTCCCAAGCAGCCTAGAAGCAGTGCAATAAATGCTACCAGATTTAAGAAACGGGTGAGGTTTGCAAAAGCTTCTCCCAGAGACTCTTTTCTATCCGCAATGGTCTCAGCTCTAAAATTGAGGTTCCTAAACTGAGGTAAAAGGGCCTCTTTAAGAGCAGGGACATCTTCTCCTGATTCGAATTGATAGTAATATTTATATTCTATCCGACTACCCCTTCGGATCAAACCTGTTTGCGCAACCAATTCTCTAGGAATATATACGACAGGGGCTACAGTAGAGGCAATGCCACTCCTTCCTGGTGCTTGAATGAGTTTGCCCTCAATCGGCAGAACGAGTTTTCCAATTCTGATACTATCCCCAACTCCTACTTCATATTGGATCATGAGGTTATAATCTACAAGCGCTCCCAGCTCATCTCGGAAGGTCGTATTAGCTGCAAGAGGTTCCGTTTCGATAGTTCCATAAAAGGGGAAAGGACCCTCGAGTGCCCGAACCTCTACCAATCGACTATTTCCCGATTGGGGAAAGAATGCCATAGAGGCAAAGCTTGTTTCGAAGGCACGCTTACCGCCGAGAGAATCCAGGAAGGCCAGTCTTAGGGAATCTGGGGTTACCCGAGTTTCTAGAATGAGATCCGCTCCTAAGAGTTCGCCAGCCTGGGTATCAATGTCTTTCCGCAGGTTCTGACCAAAGGAATTAATGGCTACTAAAGCAGCAATGCCCACAATGATAGAAGCTACAAATAAAAGCAATTTTCCTCGGCTGTATCTGCTATCTCGCCAGGCCATCTTGAGCAACCATGCGAATCCAGGCTTAGGGGTAGGAGGAGAGATCATAGAAGGGGAATTGATTTTTTTAAAAACGGGAAAACAGTTGAGAGAAGGAAGAGAATATCCATTAGGATGAACGATACTATGGACTATTAAACAGTGAACCCTAGACTATTAACGATTTATCAAATCACTACTCACCATTTTCCCACCTTTCAGTCGGATAATTCGTTGGGTTTTTTGAGCAAGTTCTAAATCGTGAGTAACCAAGACTAAGGTTGTCTGCGCATCTGTATTGAGTTCAAACAAAAGCTGTTCAATGCGTTCACTCGTTTCTCCATCGAGGTTTCCAGTAGGCTCATCTGCAAATAAAATGATGGGGTTATTGGAAAAGGCGCGCGCAAGCGCTACCCGCTGTTGTTCTCCCCCTGAAAGTTGCGTGGGATAGTGCCTAAGACGGTCTCCAAGTCCTACGCGCCCAAGCAACTCTTTGGCTTGCTGTTGGGCATTTTTTTCTCCCCGCAATTCTAAAGGGACTGCAACATTCTCCCAGGCTGTAAGCGTAGGAAGCAACTGGAAACTTTGGAAGACAAACCCTACATATTTGCTTCTTACTGCGGCCCTGTCGTCTTCGTCTAATTCATCCAGCAGGATATCATTTAGTCGGATAGTACCAGCTGTAGATCTATCAAGTCCTGCACATAAGCCTAATAGGGTTGTTTTACCACTTCCCGACGGACCTACAATAGCTACTGTATCCCCTTTGTTAACTTCAAAAGAAATCCCCTCGAGAACGGTCAAGGGGGCTTCTGGGGGGCCATATGTTTTTACAAGATTTTTTACCGATAGCATATGTATTACCTCATTCAATCAGCCAACAATTTACTTTTATAAATGGTTTTTCCTTACCTTTCATTGTAAAAGCTTCCAAAAGCTTTTCGGTCCACTTAGTTTAACCGAAACATGAAAGTAGTTTTAATTAGCCTAAGCCTCTTTTTTTTATTGTTAGCATGTACATCCAATACAGAGGAAGATTCACAAAAGTCTGTTTCGGAAAATTCGTCTCCCGTGCTTAACGATGAAAAAGAAGTGTCAGTTTCAATTCCCATTATATTATTTTTTGGAAACAGCCTTACGGCTGGCTATTTATTAGAAATGGAGCAGGCATTCCCTGCGTTAATTCAACAGAAAATAGATTCTTTAGACCTAGAATACGAGGTGCGCAATAGTGGCGTAAGCGGAGAGACCTCCACTGGAGGAGATAGTCGGATTGAATTTGTTCTAAATACCCTTACTGAGCCTTTGGCGGTATTCGTTCTAGAATTAGGAGCCAATGATGGGTTGAGGGGAATAGCACCCCCTGAAACAGAAAAAAGCTTGCAAAGCATTCTCAACAAGGTAAAAACTGCTTATCCAGAATGTCAAATTTTACTCTGTGGGATGGAGGCACCCCCTAATATGGGAGATGATTTTACCAATGCTTTTCGGGAAATCTTCCCCAAGCTCGTATCCACAAATCAGGTATCTTTTTTGCCCTTTTTGTTGGATGGTGTTGCTGGCAATCCAGAACTCAATTTGGCTGATGGGATTCATCCTACACCTGAAGGCCACAAAATCGTGGCTGGCAATGTTTGGGAATCCTTGGAACCCCTGTTAGGAAAGGAATGATATAGAATATCATTGGGGTGGAAGAGGTAGTGCTTTCTCATTTTTATCAACTTCTATGCGAGAACCCGCATTTTTAAAAAATAACAAAGATACCTGGCTCGAGTATGAGAAATCTTTAGAGGAGGAAGGGCAGAAGCTCGACCCGGATAGGCTTGCAAAGTTATACATTCAGTTGACCGATGACTTGGCCTATGCTCGAACCTTTTATCCTAAAAGTAAGATCGTCAAATACCTAAATGGATTAGCTGCCCGCACGCATTTACTCATTTACACGCATAAAAGAGAGGACAGGAAGCGCATCGGGCATTTCTGGGTAGAAGAACTACCCCAAATATTTTGGGAGGCCCGCAAGTATCTTCTATACTCCTTCCTGATTTTTACCCTTTCCTTTTCTATAGGGATGCTTTCTGCTAACTATCAAAGTGATTTTTTGCGCGTAGTATTGGGAGACGGATATGTAAATATGACCATTGAAAATATCCGGAAAGGAGATCCTTTAGGAGTCTACAGCTCTATGGAAGGAGTCCCTATGTTCGTATATATCGCTTACAATAATATCCGGGTCTTGTTTATGACCTATGCAGCTGGAATGTTTTTTTCAATTGGAACGGCATGGATTCTATTTCAAAATGGCCTTATGTTAGGAGCATTTTTGGGATTCTTTCAACAATATAACCTGTTGTGGGAGGCTATTCCTGTCATATACATCCACGGGACCTTGGAGATTTCAGCCATTGTCATTGCGGGTGGTGCAGGGATTATGTTGGGAAATGGAATTTTATTCCCCGGTACTTACACCCGTATACAATCTTTGCGCAAGGCTGCCAACAAGAGCATGAAGGTCATCATTGGATTGGTACCCGTTATCGTAGCCGCGGCCATTCTAGAGTCCTTTGTGACTCGATTTACCCAAATGCCGCTTTGGGTAAAATTGGCTATAATACTGGTTT
Source organism: Bacteroidota bacterium (assembly GCA_039197765.1). GTDB lineage: Bacteria > Bacteroidota > Bacteroidia > J057 > J057 > JBCCTX01. The sequence continues at coordinate 6,957 of JBCCTX010000065.1, read as the reverse complement.
CTCTCTGCTATATTATTGGGTATTATGGGGTATATCCTTGGTATAAATATAGGGAGCAAATACTGAATGAATGAAAATGCCTGCCAAATTCTGGATGAAGCATGTGCTTGGGATACTCATCGGAATGAGCCTTGGGATACCATCTGCTTTTGGGTGGCAACAGATTTTTCCCAACCCAGGAGATTCCGTAGAGTTTAGACACTTTGATACTCTAGAACTTCAACAAATTGCCGTGCAGCCGGATTTTGATTATCGAATCAAACCCCAAAGACTCTCTTATCTACAGCGATTTTTACAGTGGTTGTCCAGAAGATTTGACAAAGGGGGAAAAAACTCCCAGGCATTCTGGAAATATGTAGGAATAGGGCTGGCTGTTTTAGCCATCAGTTTGGTAATATTTCAATTAGCCAAGATACCCATTCAAGGCTTTTGGGCACGTAGGGTTTCTTCTTTAGCGGGAGGTCTGCAAGGGGGCTTAGACCAGGAGGATCTAGCCGAGATGGACTTTGAGGAGATGATTTCACAAGCAGTATCTCAAGAAAATTTTCGCAAAGCACTTAGGCTCTTATTCTTAGAAAGTCTTTCGATGCTCTCTTCCAATGGATCTATAGAATGGAAAGCATATAAAACCAATCAGGATTATGCGCGCGAACTGGCAGGGAGCCCCTATGCCGAATCCTTCAGGAAGTTACGGCTAGCATTTGAATACGTTTGGTATGGGGACTTTCCTCTTAACAGAGATCGCTACGAAGAAACCGCCCATGTTTTTACCGACTTTCGCAATCAAGTAAGTCAGGGTAAATAGGCCAGGGTATTATTGAGAAAGAAGAGAGATGGGAGAGGGGAGCGGCCAGTAGAAAGGAAAAAGCGGTATTTTATCTGGATTTAATAAGTATTGTAGACAACCTAGGATAAACTATCAATTATGTCTCGATCCCAAGGAAGAACCTACCTGGTTATAGTAACACTCATTGCGCTGTTGCTGACGCTACAGGTAGTTAACAAGGAAAAGGAGATATCTTGGGAGGAGTCCTATGCGCGGACGGATAAAATACCTTATGGTACCTATGTACTTTTTGAAAGGTTGCAGGATCTATTTGATGGAAGGAAGGCGGTAGTAGTAAGCAAAAGTCCGTACGCATACCTGGTTCAGGAGGAGGAAGAAGCATATGAAACCTACTACGAATACGATGAAGATTCAAGTTTCTATACCTATAGCTTAGACATGCTAGAAGGGGCAAGCTATGTATTCATCAACCAGAATTTCTATCCCGATGACGAAAGTATCAATACCTTGCTGACCTTTACTTCTTATGGGAATCAGGTTTTTATTGCAACAGAGAGTATGGATTCTAGGCTCGAAGACAGCCTAAGAATCCATATTGTGCCTGGCTACTTCGATTTCTTTACGCAAGAAGATAGTCTTTCTATACAGGATTCATTAGACTCTCTGGGAGGTGAATTTTTATTAGAAGGAGAGGGGTTTACAGGTTATGTCGAATCCGAAGATACTTTAGGCCTGAGGATATTAATAGAAAACCATAAGGGAGAGCCAACCCTGGTACAGATTCCCTATGGTGAGGGAAATTTCTACATTTCCTCAGTCCCTCTTGCCTTTACCAATTATCATATGTTGGATTCCCTACATATGGCACGCTATGTAGCACAAGCGCTTTCTTACCTACCGCGTACCAATGAGGTGTTGTGGGACGAATACTATAAGGAGGGCAATATTCGGAGGCGAAAGCTCGAGGAGCATCCCCTACAATTTATCTACAGTCAGCCCTCCTTGAAGTGGGCCTTTCTTTTAAGTATAGTGGGAATGCTCATTTATATGGTTTTCGAGAGTAAGCGCAAAACCCCAATTGTTCCGCTAAAAGATCCTTTTGCGAATACCTCCCTTGAGTTTATTGAAACCATTGGGCGCTTGTACTTTCAGCGAGGAAACCATAAGAACTTATTGGAGAAAAAGGTAAAGATATTCCTATCAGAAGTATATCATCGATTTGGGATTCCCACGGATGAACTCAACGATGCCTTTATTCAGCAACTTGCCCATAGGACGGGCATTTCGGCAGATGAGCTAAAGGAAGGAGTGATAGTTATCCAAAAGATCCGCCAAGCAGATGTATTGGGAGAAAAGGAATTTACAAGCTACTACGAAGGGTTAGATGCCTTTTCAAGGGAGGTTTTGGGCTAAAGAATAGCCATCCCTATGCCAGGAAACACCTTTCTAAGTAGTGCGATATAAATTCAATTCTAAAAATTATCTACTTCCCCAATCATTAGCAAACTCCAGTTGCGTGGATTTGAAGGAGCTTTTTGCAGGCTTGTAAGAAACCTTGATATCACTCAATTGAGAGAATTCACTCTGCAAGCGTGAAAATATATCCTTGTGGGACCCATAGGGTAGTTGCAAAGATTCAGAATAGCCTGCAATTTTTGTCAACAATAACCAGGAAGGAAGTACATCTTGAATATGATCGAGATTGCGCCAGTGGTCTACTGCTACCCCGGTTTTATCCAGTCTTCCTTTGGGAAGTCGCATCCACATCTCTGGGCTCATTTGCTTAATCTGAACAGCCATCTTACTGACTTGAGGGAGACCCTTATGGTTGACGTAGGTACCCTCGGATTCAATGGAATTAGCAGCAGGGAGAACAAGAGAGGCATGTTCGTATGCAGGAACATTTTTCATCGCATGAACAACGGCTTTTATTCCTTTAAGCTCATCTCCTAATTTGCTGAATAATGCATCATTTTCCAGGGAATAGAGAAATTCTATTGTACCACTGGTAAGCGCTTTCTGAAAGTCTTTGAAATCCAGGGCTTTAAATCCCAACATTTCACAAGCTGCTGAGTTAGGAGTTTTATTGTCTTGGATGAGCCAGCCATCCCCAGCACCTTTTTCTATATGTGAGAGATAATATACTGTGTCAATCCGCAGTTGCTCAGCTATTTGCTTTAGGGCAAAGTTGCTTTCCATAGAGGCATACGCAGAGCCTAGCAACAGAACAGATGTATCCATATCTGTAACCGTCTGAGGGAGTTTCTCCAACATATTGGCAACCTTCTCCAGGCCACCCTCGAAGCTTATAGGAATGTCTCCACCCAATTTTATCCCAGAAGCACGGTTCTCATTGTAAAAATCTACGTTAAGTCGATGCGCATCAGGCATCCAGTAGTCATTGACCTCGGTATTTTTACGAGGGGTAATACGCATTACCTGGTTATCTCGAATCCATACAAAGATATTGGTACCTGAACTATCGTTCATATCGATGGCAGGTGCATGCGACATCTCCCAGACACGAGCCTTGAATCGATGTTGTTTGCTCGTGAGAGCCCCCACGGGGCAAATATCGATAGTATTCATGGAATAGGGATCGTCAAATACCTCTCCCGGTGCACATCCAGGGTAGTTTCTATCTCCTCTACCAATAATCGTCAACTGGTTAGACTTTGATACCTCTTCCGTAAAGCGAGTACAACGCGTACAATTAATGCAGCGCTCCTCATCCAACACTACATTAGGCCCTAAGTCTACCCTCTTGCGCTTGTGGCCTTTCTGATTTTCAAACCGCGACCCTTCAGGACCGTATTTATAGGTCCAAATCTGAAGCGGACACTCACCTGCCTGATCACAAATAGGGCAATCCAGCGGGTGATTGACCAACATATATTCTAAAACGCCTTTTTGGGCGGTATCGATAGTTTCTGAGCTTCTATTTGTCTTTACGATCATGCCATCCGCAAGAGGGGTATTACAAGCCGTTGCAGGCTTTCTCCCCCATCTGACTACAGGCTTTCCCTCTTCATCAAATTGGAACTCGCCTGTTTCTCGGTTCTTCATATGATGTCCTACTTCTACCAAACACATACGGCAGTTGGTAGGGATACTCATTGCAGGGTGATAACAGAAGTAGGGAATCTCGATTCCCTGGTCTATTGCAAACTGAAGGAGCATGTGGGAGCCTTCAAACTCTATTTCCTGACCGTCAATCGTAATTTTTGGCATGCGTATTTGATTATAGCTACTGAACCCGCAAAGGGAAAAACAGTTTGCTAAAATTAGATAATTTTTGATAAAAAGGTAAAAAGGGAGCACTTATTTCAATCGCTTTCTCATTTTGAAGGATTGGGAAAGAATTTGGGGAATACTAGAATCTTTCCCGCTCTTGCTTAAATTTGCATGATGCACCTCCACGTCATTTCATTTGATGTTCCTTATCCTCCAAATTATGGAGGGGTAATAGATGTGTATTATAAGGTAAAAGCTTTGGCTGAGGAAGGCGCAAAGGTGCACCTCCATAGCTTTTCTAATGGCAGGGAAGAATCCGAAGATCTGAAGCGATTGTGTGAGCGAGTATACTATTATCCTCGTATTAAGCCTGCTGCCTCCTTACCCCTTCGGGTCCCTCATATCATTAGCTCTAGAAAATCTAGTCTATTGCTAGATCACCTAATGGAGGACAGCTACCCCATTCTGTTTGAAGGGATGCATACGTGTTTTTACTTGACACATACCTATTTGAAGTTCCGGGTGAAAATTGTTCGTATGCACAACATTGAATGGGAATACTATGGAAGTCTCGCAGAGCGAGAACCTTCTTGGTCCAAGCAACAATACCTGTTGCGTGAATCCCAATTGCTGAAAAAATACGAGCGACGTCTTACAGCTGCTGACCGCATCTTAGGTATTTCTCCCAAGGATACCGACTACCTCTCCAAACGCTTCAATCAGGTAGACTATTTACCAGCTTTTCATCCAAATGATCAGGTAACTTGCAAGCCTGGCAAAGGAAAATATTGTCTTTACCATGGGAATTTGCAGGTAGCCGAAAACCATGAGGCAGCCATGTATCTCATTGATGGAGTTTTCCATGATATGAAGATTCCCCTCATTATTGCAGGGTCCAATCCCCGCCCAGAGTTGATAACGGCCATTAGCGATTTTGATCATATTTCCCTCTTTCATAACCCTGGTGAGGGGGAGATGCTCGACCTAATCCGGAGCGCTCATATTCATGTATTACCTACCTTCCAGGCTACTGGCATAAAGTTAAAACTCCTAAAGGCATTATTTAATGGCCGATTTGTAGCGGTAACCCCCTTTATGGTTCAAGGGAATGACCTTGGGAAATATTGTATAGTGGCCCAGGATACATTGGAATACAAAAGTCTCATAGCGAGATTGTTTAAATATGAATTTTCAGAAAGAGAAATTGAAACTAGAAGGGAGTTGCTCGGTACGCGCTTTTCCAATAGGCTCCATGCAAAGAAATTGATTCAAATGTTTTCTGAAAACGAGTGACTTTTTTCTATTTATTTTATCCTAATCCCAATCAAAATCGTCCAGAAAAGGCTAAGTTGTAAAGACCATGCTAGAAATTTACAGATTTGAATAGTTCTCAAATTTGAGGAAGTAAGATTATAGGATAAATCTCTGGAGAAAGGAGCAAAACTTCCTGAATTCCAGATAATATCAAATTTTTCCCTGTTAAGGCATTGTAAAAATTGGTAAATTCATGTCCAGGAATCTAAGTTATTACTATTCACAGTACTGATACTGCCTAAATAGGGGACTAACTGCCACTTTATATGCGTAATACTACCTACTCTGCTACACCAAGGCTTGTAAGGAAAATACTTTCGTTCGCCTTAACCATCTTTTCTATTTTTAGCATCAGTTATGGTCAGACTTTAGTCAGGGGAACTGTTGCTAACGCTGAGAGCCTCGAGCCACTTGTTGGGGCACGCATCATCCTTCAAAAATCCGCTAGAGTGTCGACCTTGGTAGGGGCAAATACCAGTGTGGATGGAAGCTTCCAGTTTGAATCCCCTGTTGAGCCTCCTTTCAACGTTATGGTTACGTATCTGGGGTTTGATACCTTGGTTTATGAGGTAAACAATCTAAGCAAGCCCTTGAAGCTTCGCATGCAGGAGACAGGCTTGGACATTGGAGAAGTAGAAATTACAGCCTCTGCTATTGAAGAAGCGAAGCGTAGATCCCCTTTAACAGTGGAATCTATGGGGATAAAAGCAATAAAAGAAACTTCTGCCGCAAATTTCTACGAAGGACTTGGTCACCTCAAAGGAGTGGACATGAATGACGCTAGCTTAGGATTTAAAGTCGTTAACACCCGTGGCTTCAACAGTACACAACCTGTGAGATCCTTGCAATTGATAGATGGGGTAGATAACCAGTCTCCCGGATTAAATTTCTCGTTGGGAAATTTTTTGGGAGCCTCTGAATTGGATTTGGAATCAGTTACCTTGGTTGTGGGAGCGAGTTCTGCCTTCTATGGTCCAAATGCATTTAATGGAGTGATCAGCATGAAAACAAAAAGTCCCTTCATTCACCGAGGGCTTTCAGCATCTGTAAAGGTGGGAGAGCGCAACCTCATAGAGACAGCTGTGAGATATGCCAAAGTTTTCAAAAACTCGAGTGGACAGGAGAAATTTGCTATCAAGCTCAATCTCTTCTACATGCAGGCAGATGACTGGGAAGCCAGAAATTTTGACGAGTCTTTTAGAGATACCACAGAACTAGGTACTACGCCATTTGTGGGGGAAGACAACCCTGGAGGCTATGATGCCGTGAATATTTATGGCGATGAAGTTACCTACAATGCAGCTGCTACAGGGAATGACCGAATCAATTTGCCAGGGCTGAACAGGTATTACAGAACGGGGTACAAAGAGGAAGACCTTTTAGACTATGATACTGACAATATTAAAGCAGGTATTAGCCTACACTACAAATTAGCGCCCAATACCGAGTTGATTGCCTCCTCAAACTTCAGTCAAGGCACAACCGTTTTTCAGGGAGTAAATCGCATCAGTTTACGAGATATTCAGTTCTTTCAGCACAAGCTGGAAATCAAAAACGAAGATCGCTTTTTTATCAGGGCCTATGCTACTCACGAAGATGCAGCGAATTCCTACGACCCTGTA
>JBCCTX010000064.1:0-26692 GCA_039197765.1 Bacteroidota bacterium | reverse complement strand
TCTACATTGGTAACCCGGTCAGCTGTTCCATGCATAATGAGTACAGGAAGACTGAAGCGATCTATACTGTCTTGGATCTCTTGAGACAGTCTGAGGAGTTCGGCTCCTGTACGAGCGGGAATTCCCTTGTGGTATACCAATGGATCTTCATCGTAGGCTTTTACCACTTGAGGATCCCTCGAAAGGTTGGAAGAGGCTAACTTGACCGCATTAAATTTAGGAGTGAGTTTTCCTAAGATCCCAGCGACTTTGATGAGTAGGGGAGAAAAATCTGGCCCGGGAAGAATCCCCGCACCACTTAGTAGGATTCCTGCAACCTTAGGAATTCTAAATATGGAATAGTGGGCTACCAAAGCTCCCCCCATGCTATGGCCCAAAATAAAGCAAGGCACATCTCCTACATAAGATTTCATCTTCTGAAAAAGTGCATCCACGTCCTCCAAATAGGGCTCTAATTGTTCGATGTAGGCAGTAACCTTGGGCTGTGAGGACTTGCCATGTCCCCTTCCATCAAAGGTATATACTGCAAAACCCTGCTCAACAAATTTTTGGGCTATAGCTACATAACGCCCACTGTGCTCTCCCAGTCCATGAACGAGGAAAATCGCCGCTTTTCGCTCCCCTTCTGGCTCCCAGCCTTGGAGGTATAACTTTTTTCCGTCTGAGGTGCTGTGGTGAGTTTCGTGATGAGGCATAAGAGGAAAAACGTATGTGGGTAAATTCAATTAAAGCTTCTAGGAAGTAATAAGAAGGAAAAGATAGTCATTTTTTTGTCCATAAATGAAGAGCCATCCCCACAGATCTAAGGATGGCTCAATCAACGGACTACGTTCCTACTTGCGATATACTACTTACTACTACCTATTCTGAATAACAGCCCTAGTTGCCGCTGTACGGCTCCCACCTGTAAAAAAGCTACTTCCATTAATGTCATCCCATTCACCGAAGCAATCATCGAATAAGGCATCAAATTCCTCCTCATCGTCTATGGTTACTACCGTGTCGTCCGCTAACTTTACATCAAATGGGAAGCCTATTTCTGGGAATTCCTCACTTTCTGGGTTTGCTTCAAACCAATCCAAAAATACCTGATCACATTCTGCTTGAGAGTTGGCTACTACAGATGTACCATCAGGAAGGACTATGGTAACTGGGAAAATCATCTCAAAACATGGATCGAAAAAATCCCCATAGCACCCAAATTCCAGCTCTATCAATTCCTCTTCAGAATTCACAGTAACACGTGCACTATCCTCTACAATTACTTCAATTGGGAATACAAAGGTGGGGAATTGTAATTCTATAGCTGTTGTATCGCCCGCTTCGATCCCTTCGAAAACTTCTTCAAACCAGTCTTCAAAAATATCTTCTAGTTCGTCGTCATCGTTAGCAACGGTGGTATTACCATTAGGGAGGCTCACCGTGATGGGAAACACGAACTCAATGCAAGACAGGTCCTCCCATTCCTCATCAATCCACTCTTCATCGTCCCATTCTTCGCCCCACTCATCATCTCCATAGCCCCAATCGTCTTCATCACATTCCAATTCATATTCTTCAAAACACTCATAGAAAAGGGCTTCCAATTCCTCTTCGGAAGTAATCGTTACTATGCTGCCATCGGGTCTCGAAATATCTAGGGGAAATTTTAGGTTAGGAAAGTCCTCCGACTCTGGATATTTCTCAAACCACTCTTCCAATAAAGCATCTATTTCTTCATCGCTGTTAGCTTCCTTTATTCCGTCTCCAGGTAGGTTAATTTCAATGGGAAAAACAAATTCGAAGCAAAAATCTAGCTCCTCGTCGATATCCCCATCGCCATCCTCGTCTCGATCATCCTCTTGGTTAGTGGAATCTTCATTGACGGCACTACGCATAGCTAGGACATTCGTTGTACGATCCGAATTTTGGAGGGAGGGAGGTTGAAACTCTTCAACAGCAGGGTCCTTACAGGCAAGGAGTATGAGAAATAGGGCAACAGGCATCCAAAAGAAGGACTTCATTAGTTTCTTCATAATTTTGCTGATTTCAATTGTTGTGTTAAGATTTATAGGTTTCATCAACCAAACATTTGCTAACCAGACAATTTATCCTTGCCTTTCCCCTATGTGGGAATAGAGAAATTTTGGATAAAGAGTACAGAATGCAGGTTAGAAGGAAAGGGAATACCTTAGGGAAGGTAAGATGGGCATCAGAGCAGTCTTTTGAGGGGGTAGATTGGCTATTCCATCCGAGCTAGTTCGGTAAAAAGAGGTATTGGCCCGATTGTAGACATTGTAAACCCCTATTTTGAAATCGTGTGTTAGCTTTCCGGCCTCAGCAGTATAGTTAAGTCCTATATCGAGGTGGTGAAAGGGACTATTTCTCACAGAATTTTTGAACCCGGGTGCATTTTGATCGACAATCTCTATGAAACTTATGCCGTCCTGATCGGATATGACCAATTGAGGAAAACCTGAAGCATAATTCCAGCTCATAGAAGCACTTAGGTGGGGATTGAAAAGATGCAGGAGATACAATCCTAGTCGGTGCCGGTTGTCGTATTGGTAGGGAAAAGCTATGCCTAGATTCTCGAGGGGAAAGGTCCTTTCCGTTTTGCTTAGGGTATAGCTTAAAAAGCCTCTGGTTTTTCCTGAAGATCGTTCGGCGATGAATTCGATCCCTTTACTTTTTCCAGACCCCTGAAATAAGTCATCTGAAAAATCATCTGAGAGCTCCAAAGTAGATTCATCGTAGAAGAAAAAGGGCAGATTGTTCATCTGTTTGGTATAGGCATTCAGTCTGAGCTTCCATGCTTCCTGATGGAATTGAATGCCAATTTCCTGCTGCCAAGCACGCTGTGGAGCTAATCCGAAAGTAGAAGGAATCCAAACGTCACTGGGCATTCCCAAATCGGCTCCTATTTGATGCAGGTACTGAACCATTCGATTGGTTCCCAACTGAAGCTGTAAATTTTTATTCAGAGCAAGATTCAATTGCAAGCGCGGTTCAAGGAAGACAAATTGCTCTCCTCCCGATTGGAAATAGGATAACCGACCACCTGTACTGAGGCTTACCTTAGGAGTAGGTGTATAGGTATGATCTAGATAGATATGGGCCTCCTCTGCCTTAAATAGTAATTCACTCTCAAGAGCAAGTAAGTCATCTATATCGATCTCTTCCTCCTCCTCAAATGCTTCCTCAGTATAAATGATGAAATCGGGATCGATATGGTGTCGAATGATCCCTGCCCCAAATTCTAATCGATTTTTCTCGTTGGGATAAAGGGAGAAATCGAGGTTCGCTGCCAAGTCTCGGATTTCTGTGTTAATGTCTTGAAAGAAGAATTCCTGTCGATCGTTGAGTGATAAATCTTCCAAACTTACATACTCGACTCGCTGAAAGTGATACCAACTTCTCGCAAGGGTAAGGTTTGAAAACAACTTAGCACTGAAAATATGGTTCCATCTCGCAGAAAATATTTGATTACCCCAGTCAAGTCTTCTATCTAGGTTAAATACAAATTCTGGATCACTTTCATCTTCAAAAAATCGGTTCAGCCGATCTCCACCTTGATAGTAACTAAGATATAGCCTGTCGGATGGGGAAAAAGAATAATGGGCTTTTACATTGGTATCATAGAAGCCAAAATCGATATCCTCTCCCCCTGTTAAGCCCTCTAATCCTGGAACAGGAAAAATTTCGTTGATAGGACCTTGGAGCAATGAAGGGAAGAGTGCATTTCGCCCACTTACAAGTATTGCCCCCCGATCACGTGAAATAGGGCCTTCTATCAATAGATCTCCACTTAATAAACCTATGCCGAGTTCTGTATTCCATTCCCGCTCGTTCCCTTCTCTTGTGTGTACATCCAAAACCGAAGATAATCTTCCTCCATATTTTGAGGAAAAGCCCCCTGAGTAAAGCTGAGCAGCTCTTATCGCTTGGGAGTTAAAGATAGAAAAGAACCCCATCAAGTGGGAAGCATTGTATACAGGTACCCCATCGAGCATTACCAAGTTTTGGCTGTTATCTCCCCCTCTGACGTGTATTCCGCCAAATCCATCTGCTGTAGACTGGACACCGGGTAACATCCTAATCTGCTGGGCTAGGTCACTTTCGCCCAATAGATTTGGCGCTAGCGAAAGAGAATGGGTATTAATAGAGTGTACTCCCATTTTGGAAAATCCCGCTTGTGGGGATTCATGCTTATCCGTAGTAATGAGTACCTCATCTAAGTCCAAATTAGGCTGCATACTCACCGTAAGGCGCTTATCCTTTGTAATTTCTAGGCGCTTTAAAATGGGGCTGTAGCCTGTATAGGCGATCTTCACTTCATGAACGCCTTCTGGTACTTTTAGGCTGTAATACCCATATTCATTAGAAAGAATACCAATTCCTAAAGAAGGTATGTAAACAGATGCCTGTATTAGGCGCTCACCTGAACTCACATCCTTAACATAGCCACTAAGGTTGTAATAGGCGGCCTTTTTTTTTCGTAGAATTATGCCTTGACCTTTGTAAGCGTAATCAACTCCAGTCCCTTTGAGTATTTGGGTAAGAATTTCTTCAAAGGAGGACTGTTGAAGAGAAAAGGTCAGGCGTGTACGGTTATCGAAAATACGGCTGCTGAAGGCAATGGGAATATTGCTCTGTATGGAGAGTTTTTGTAGAGCTTCTTTTACCGGAACTCCTACTAGCTCAAAATCCCAAGTCTCTTGGGCGAAAGAAAAATGGGTGAGAGAACTAAATAGTATCCAGAGTAAAAGTTTTCTCATGGGCAGGTACCTCCTTCAAATCGATAGGCTTGGTTATTAAGTTTCACCACTTCTATGCCAAAAACCTCCTGAAAAATTTCGAAATATTCTGAAGGGTCCTCTGTCTGCATTACAAGGGAAAATGGGCAGCCTGCAAGGGCCTTATTTACTAGGTTAAGCTCAATCGAATACGTTTTCTGGAGGGTTTCCAGCACTTCATTTAGGGGGGTGTCCTCAAAGACTAGATTCTTTGTATGCCAAGCTACTTCGTTCAGAGACACATCTTGATAGTGTTTAAGGGTTTTATTAGCCTCATTCCAAACTCCTTTTTCATTCGCCTCCAGTACAATTTTTTCCATTGTTTCGTAAGCTGAAAGCTGTACCCTACCGGATACTACTACCACCTCCATTCGCTCCTGCTTCAACCTTTCATTTACTGTAAAGGTAGTTCCCAGTACCTGTACAGTTCCGAAGGTACAATTCACCAAAAAGGGTGTATTGTCTTGGTGCTTGACATCAAAAAAAGCTTCCCCGCTAAGTTCCAACTCACGCTTATTCGAGGCAAAACTAGGCTGGTATTTTACCGTAGCACCTTCCTTCAACCAAATTTTTGATCCATCTGGAAGGATATGGGCCTTATCTTCTCCTGTGTAGGCAATTTCTTTCCATTCAGAATCCCCCCCTCCTCGATTCCAAATAGAATACCCAATCAGTACCAATACCAATACCGCTGCGGCTACCCGTAGCCATGGGAAAGATCGAGGCCGCATCTCAATGTTCTTTTCTTCTACAGCCTCTATATTCTCTAAAAGCTGAGAAAATTCAGCCTCTAAATCTAATTCAACTGTTGGGAGTACAAGAGAATCACTATTCTCCCATGCTATTTCGATCTCTCTAGCTAGGGCTTGATTTTTAGGGCTTTCTTGTAGCCAATAGGCTAATTTCTGCTCCTCTTCAGGCTCCAGAAGATGCTGAATACGTTTATAGATGAGGGATATGTAAAAGTCTTGATTCATAGATACTGGATAAAATACGTGCCTTTATCCTATGACAAGGGAAAGCCTTGATTCCCCTATATAAACTCAAAAATTAAGAATAGTAAAATACGCAAATGCGAATTTTCGTATTGGGCGATGGCTTTTCTTAAGACCTTCAGCGCCTTAGTCATTTGGTTTTCAATAGTTTTAGTTGAAATCCCCAATTTTTCCGCAATTTCCTTGTGTGAAAGGCCTTCTACTCTGCACAGTTGAAAGACAAGCTTACATTTTTCAGGAAGTCCATCGATAGTTTCTTGTATGAGATTTCCTAGCTCTTTATCAGATAATTGGGTTTCAGGGGTTTCAGGGGTTTCAGGGGCGAAATGGCTTTCGGATGGATCTACTTCCTCATTCCGTAGAACCTGGAATCGTTGTCGTTTCAGTTTGTTGAGCATTCGATTGATGGCTGCCTTGCGCAAGTAAGGCTTTAAACCTGTGTGAATACTGAGAACTTCCCTTTTCTTCCAAAGGTAGATAAACACCTCTTGTGCAACATCCTTGGCCATTTCTAAGTCCTGGGTATGCGCCAGGACAATAGAGACTAAGTAAGGATAATATTGATCAAACAATTCCCTGAGGGCAGCTTTGTCCCCCCTACTAAGTTTTTCAAGTAGCTCTTGGTCTGTTCTATTCATCCTATTTAGGAACAACGGATTTCCGAAAATAGGCAATTGATACAGGTAACACCTAATCTTTATGGCAAATTTTTTGGGGGATAATACATACCTCTTATTACCTATTTAGGTAAAAACCAATTTTATGGAAGTTCTACCTTAAGGGAAAAAACTAACACTCAACAATCGTTTTTGAGGCCAATAGTTGGCTTTTGAATAAACAAGATCACATTCTGAATATAGAGGAAAACCGCCGATAGTTGGGTTAGGTATTTTGCTCCTGCTTACTATTAAATCGAAATTAGGATAAAATGATAAGGAGGGACTAATCCTACTATTAGGCGTTAAAATCTAATCTTCCCATTACCTTAATCTACTAAAATTCACTCCATGAATTCAGGTAGATTAGAGGACACACTTCTCTTTATTGAACCCCCTTCAAAGTCCTGTGGTCGAGTAAATAGAGGCCTCGATCCCTCAGCTAAGACTGGGGGATGGATATAGATTATAATTTGAACCCAACGCTATTACGTATGAAATTTTTGTATGAATTTAGATTGTTATGCTTGCTGGGGCTTTGTATTATTTTTGGGGTAAACCCCATACATGTCCATGCTCAAAGTAGGAGAATCACAGGGACTATCACAGATGGTTCATCTGGAAGTCCTCTTGTTGGCGCTACAGCTCTCGTCAAAGGAACTACACAAGGGGCTATTTCTGGCTCTGATGGATCTTTTTCGCTATTTGTAGAGGCAAATGAGGATACCCTAGAAGTATCCTATATTGGGTTCACAACCCAATTGATTTCTATAGGGAATTCGTCTGAATTTCTTATTCAGATGCTTGCTGACAATGCATATTTGGATGAAGTTGTGGTTGTGGGGTATGGAACCCAAAATCGAAGCGACGTAACGGGAGCAGTAGCTAGTATCAAACCAGAGAACTTTAACCAAGGAGTAGTTACCAGTGTTAACGCCTTGCTACAGGGAAAGGTAGCTGGTCTGAGCATCTCTAAGCCGGGAGGAGACCCTACCAGAGGATCTAGTATCCAACTCAGAGGGCCCTCTACACTCTCTGGTGCTACTGAACCATTTTATGTCATTGATGGAATACCGGGAATCTCCTTAAGTACGGTTGCTCCTGAGGATATCTTATCCATTGACGTGGCTAAGGATGCTTCCTCTACCGCAATCTATGGGACGCGAGCAGCAAATGGGGTCATCTTTGTAACAACTCGAAAAGGGCAGGCTGGAAAAGCCTTCATGGATTATCATGGCTATGTCTCTACCACAGCTGTATCGAGATACGTAGATGTTGCTAATTCTACGCAATTGAAGGGCTACCTTAGCAGCGTAGGGCTATCTCTTGAAGCCAAGGATGACCTAGGATTTGATACGGATTGGCAAGAGGAAATTACACAAACCGCACTTGCCCAAAATCACAACCTTTCCTTCGGTGGAGGGAGTAGCAAATCTCGGTATTATGCTTCGCTCACTTACACAGAACAGGAGGGGGTAGTACTTACCTCGGATCAGCAAATTTTCCGGGGAAGAATCAGGGTGGATAATACCTTATGGGATGATCGGCTCCAGATAAACCTAACCCTGGCAGCCTCACATATTAACAATCAGGAGGTAGATTATAATGCTTTTTATGCTTCCATGCGGTATTTGCCCACGGTACCTGTGCGTTTAGAGGATGGAAGTTTTTTCAGAGATATTCCCCGGCAGGAGTACAATAATCCCGTGGCGGTTCTACTCGACAACGATCAAAATCGGAAGTTCACCGCACTTACCTTTTACACCAATGCCTCATTTAAAATCCTTAAAGGACTTACCTTCAATCTCAACTCCACCTTGGAAAGGCGTGATGAGCTGTTCAGTCAATATCAAAACCGGGAACACTATACAGCATTTAATACAGGAGGCTTGGCACAGAGGGGAAGCTATGCAGGGGGAAAGGAACTGATCGAAACCTATTTAAATTACGAGACAAAATTAGGGGAGGACCATGGACTCAATTTATTAGCGGGGTATTCTTACGAAGAAAACTTCTTCAATGATGGGGTTCAAGCAAGAAACGTTGAGTTTCTTTCAGATGACCTGGGCTTTTATGGGTTAGGTATTGGAAATACACCTGATGGTTTCAATACCTTACAAGGTATTAGGGGCTTTTCGGATAGGAAATTGATATCGTTTTATGGGAGAGCTATCTATACCTATGATGAGCGAATCACCCTCCAAGCTTCCTTGAGGCGAGATGGATCCTCCGTATTCGGAGAGAACAATAAATGGGCAATATTTCCTGCGGTTGCCGCTTCATGGAATTTAGCATCGGAAGATTTCCTCGTGAGTTCTCCCGTTAGTACCCTGAAACTGCGAGCAGGCTGGGGAGTATCTGGTAATCAGGGAATCCCTCCTTACCAGTCCCAAACCATCTTTAGTCCACAGGGAAGAGTATTCTTAGATGGTACTTGGATAAACTCCTTTTTCATCAATCGCAATCCCAATCCGGATTTGAAATGGGAAGAAACTGCCACGACAAATCTGGGTATCGAATTCGGATTTCTCAATGATAGGATCAATGGCTCTATAGACCTCTATGATAAAAATACGGTCGACTTGTTAGGGACCTATCCGGTTCCTGTACCTCCTTTTGCGGTTGATGATATTTTGGCCAATGTAGGAGAAATGAACAATCGGGGGATAGAAGTGTATGTTTCAGCGGCCTTGGTCCAAAAAGAAAATTTTACTTGGACTTCAGGTATCAATTTCGCCCACAATAGAAATGAAGTAGTTTCCTTATCCAACAGCTTGTTCGAGAGAGAAGAAATACTCACTGGTGAGCCTTCGGGTCAAGGAATCGTTGGGCAAACTGTTCAGGTATTAAGACCTGGCTTACCCATCGGATCGTTTTACTTGCTGGACTTTGTGGGAACAGATGGAAATGGGGCTCATTTGTTTGCGACAAGAGATGGCCAAAATGTAACGGTATCGGATGTGCAATTTCCCGCTGACAATGTATTACTCGGAAATGGATTGCCAGATTTTACCTTTGGCTGGACCCACACATTTACTATGGGGAACTTCGGACTGAACTTTTTATTAAGAGGAGTTTCTGGAAACAAAGTACTTAACGCTTTGTCAGCTAATCTGTCTCGCCTTCCAGAAGCCCAAATCTATAATCAGTCTGCTGCAGCAATTGAAGGGAGAAATCCTGATAACCCTGTCCACTCAGACTTTTACCTGGAGAATGGTTCTTATATACGCTTAGACAATGCTACACTCTCCTATGATATTCCCCTTTCAGCAAGCTTTCTGGGAGGAGCCAAGGTGTATGTAACAGGACAAAACTTGTTTACAATTACAGACTATTCAGGCCTTGATCCAGAAATTAATCTAAATACCCTAACCCCAGGGATAGATGGTATCAGAAATGATGATCGCAACTACTACCCTGTAAGGACCTTTACTGCAGGGCTAAGACTGAGTTTAAAATAATGGGTGCATACGTGTTGAAATACAGAAAAAGTGAAAAAAATGAAAACTACATCTATACATAAAGTATACTTTTTATTTGCATTGGGACTGTTGATGAGCTGTACAGACCTAACAGAGTTGAACCGATCGGGATTAGGGGAGGATGTGTTTCCTTCTTCAAGTAACCTAGATTCTTATCAAGCTTTGGTGCTACGGCCTGTAGGGCATTTCCGGAATTTTATTGCCAACCAGCGATTTTGGATTATTCTGGAGGCCTCTACCGATGAATGTGTAGTTCCCACCAGAGGGGGAGGATGGGGAGATGCCAATAGATGGAGGGATATGCATTTTCACGAGTGGAATGTTAACCATCCTACCTTCAACCAAGCTTGGAATTTTTCCTATGAAGGGATTAACCAGTGTAATAATATTGTAAAAACGCTAGAGGCTGCACCTGAGTTTGAAGAAAAAAACTCCTTTATCGCCCAAACCCGTGCTATGCGAGCCTTTTATTATTTCTGGTTAATGGATGCCTTCGGGAATGTTCCGCTGCTAACAGCTACGAGTATCGAGGAACTACCAAATGGGGAGCTTCCCGGAAACAACGCTCGTGCAGAGGTATATGATTTTGTTGTATCTGAACTAGAAGCCATTGAAAATGAGCTGCCAGATATAAATGACGTGACAACCTATGGTCTCCCCACTAAGTGGTTTGGACTCGCCTTACAAGCCAAGGTAAAAATGAATGCGGAGGTTTATCGAGGGTCTCCAGATTACGAGGGCACAATCGCTGCCTGCGATAAAATAATTAACTCAGGGCAATTCGCTTACTCAGATTATAGGGAAATGTTCGATGTAGGGAATGGCCCTCAGGTGGAAGAGATTATTTTCGCGATGGTAAATGATGCACAGCAAGGAAGCCAATTGAATTTTGCCGTGAGATTTATTCCGTCATCTACCAAAGATGCCTTTAATATTCCCCGGGGAACCTGGGGGGGACATTCTACCCTGCCTGAATTTCTGAATAAGTTCGATGATCCCAATGATGTAAGAAATGGCCAATGGCAGTTTGGGCCTCAGTTTTTACCCAGTGGAGATCCTATAGTCGATGGAAATGGAAATCAGATCGTAGTTGATCCTGACTTGCCTTGGGGAGAAGCAAATGATGCTAACCCCTTCGACGTAGGGAGCGACTTGTTTGGCGCAAATTCAGTGAAATATACGCCAGATCCGACCGTTGCAGGTTGCTGTGGCTACCAGGACAATGATTACATCATTTTCCGATATGCCGATATTGTATTGATGCGTGGAGAGGCCTTAGCCAAACAAGGGGGAGACCCCAATCTAGGCTTAAGGGATGTAAACGATCTAAGGCAAGCCAGGGGAGCGGAACCTTTTGCTTCACTCACATTAGACCTGATTTTGGACGAAAGGGGACGGGAGTTTGCCTTCGAACACTGGAGAAGAAATGACCTTATACGATTTGGAAAATGGGAGGATAGTTGGGGTTTAAAGACTAATAGCGATCCTACAAGAAGGCTATTCCCCATACCCCAGGCACAAATTGACGCTAATCCGAGACTCCAGCAAAATCCAGGGTATTAGCTATGATTGCTGACCGATTAAGTACTAGACATATAGTTAGCAAGCTCCTTTACTCCATCTGGGAGTAAAGGACTTGCTTAACCGTACGAATTAATGAGAGACTACTCCTACATATGGACTGCTAATGTATTCCTTTTACTAGG
The DNA here is from genome assembly GCA_039197765.1 of Bacteroidota bacterium. Lineage (GTDB taxonomy): Bacteria > Bacteroidota > Bacteroidia > J057 > J057 > JBCCTX01. Next base: position 15,078 of record JBCCTX010000064.1, on the reverse strand, counting down.
GCTATTTTCTTGTATTGACAAACCCATCTATTCCCTGGTTTTTTGTCAAGAAATCTCGAAGGTTGGCAAATGTGAGGGGAAATCTATCCGATTCAAACGAGGAACTAGGGTTCATCTCCTTTTTACAAGTTCTGAGCCGTTTCTCTATCCAAGTCTTCATGGAAAGGTATTCTTTATCCCACCAGGCGGAGCAAAGGAGTTGTTAGGTGAAAAATTATTTGACCTGGATTCCCTCCAGGATAGGATTCACTATCATATACCCTTTGATATCTATCAATCTGTAGGGCTGTATTCTGTAGAATTCTATTCAGATAAGGAGGAATTTCTGTATGCAGAAGAGGTGCACATTAACCCATGAAAATAGGAATGAGACATTGGTACATTTGTTGGGTACTTGCCATCGGATTGGGTTGTAATAGGCCAAGTATGGGGGGATTTGTCCTGGTTCCATCTGACCAATCTCATGTAGATTTTATCAATAAACTTACGCCTAAGAAAGGATTGAATATCATTGACTATCCGTATTTCTACAACGGAGGGGGAGTGGCAGTAGGAGATATTGACAATGATGGATGGGAAGATATTTTTTGGGTTTCCAATCAAGAAGGGAATAAACTGTACCGAAATGTGGGTAATCTTCAATTTGAAGACCTTACGGAACAGGCGGGTGTAGCAGGCCATTCAGATTGGAATACAGGAGTTACCTTCGCAGATGTAAATGGAGATGGGTACCTAGACATTTACGTATGTGCTGTTCATGGATTCAATGGATTGTCAGGCAAAAACGAATTATTTATTAATCAGCAGGATGGAAGCTTTTTGGAAAAGGCGAGGGACTATGGATTGGATTTTCAAGGATATTCTACCCAAGCATCCTTTTTCGACTACGACCACGACGGAGACTTGGATTGTTATCTCCTCAATTACGCGCTTGAGGGAGCAGAAGTATATCAAAAACTGGAATTAGGAAGGAAGGTTAATCCTGTTTCGGGAGATTATTTGTTCAGAAATGATGGTAATGCCTTTACGGATGTAACCGAAGAAGCGGGAATTTACAAGTCGGGTATTGGATATGGATTGGGAATTTCCGTAGCAGACTTTAACAACGATGGATGGGAAGACATCTATGTATCCAATGATTTCTATGAAGATGACTACTATTACCTCAATCAAGCAAACGGGACATTTTTAGAGCAAGGACGGGAGTATTTCGGACACTTCAGCCGTTTCTCAATGGGAAGTGATGCTGCTGATATCAATAATGACGGATTTATCGATCTGATGACCTTGGATATGTTACCGGATGAGGAATTCGCAAAGAAAATGTCCTTAGGGGAAGAACCTTATGCCATCCATTTGTATAAACAGTCCTATAACTACCACCCTCAATTTTCTCAAAATAGCCTGCACCTTAACCAAGCGGGTCGTCGCTTTGCGGATATAGCTTCATTGGCAAATGTTTCTGCCACAGATTGGAGTTGGAGTACCCTGATTACGGATTTCAACAATGACGGAATCAAAGATATTTTTGTTTCTAATGGGATTGTCAAACGCCCTAATGATCTAGATTACATCAATTTTGTCAATGCCTATGGAAGCACTCAAAAGGGTGCTATTGATCTCAATGCCTATTACACAGAGGCTCTAGAAAGGATGCCTCCGGGGGATGTACATGATTATGTATTTCAGGGAACATCTACGTGGGAGTATGTGGATCAATCGGAATCCTGGGGAATGGGAGAACCCACAATTTCCAATGGTTCAGCCTATGCTGATCTAGACAGAGATGGAGACCTAGATCTTGTTGTAAATAGAATCAACAGTACAGGGGTAATTTATGAAAACAGAATAGAAGAGAAGGGAAATTTCATTCAATTTCAATTGATAGGAGAGGGAGGGAATTCCAAAGCTGTCGGTGCAAAAGTAACGGTTTATACAGAAAATGGAATTCAAGTTCAACAGGTAATGCCAACCCGTGGCTTCCAATCAGCCTCCAGCAACATCTTGCATTTTGGCTTGGGGTGCACTAGGCAGATAGATTCTGTAGGGGTTCTTTGGGACCATATTTTAACCTCTTCCTTTAGGAATCTCGACATAAATCAAAGGCATATCCTTCAAGTATCGAGTACTTCCCCGAGTTTCTCAGGGGAAGATATACATAGACAATCGCGGGTAATAACCCAAAGGGAAATAGACCTAAAGCATGAGGAAAATACCTTCTTTGACTTCAATCGCGAACCCTTAATTCCCTTTAAAGTTTCGACAGAGGGTCCTGCAATGGCAGTGGCAGATGTAAATCGCGATGGCCTGGAAGATGTATTCTTGGGAGGTGCCAAATACCAAGGATCAAGTATACTTCTCCAAAATAGATATGGAGAGTTTAGCCCTGTCCAACAAGAAGATTTTCAACGGGATAGTTTATATGAGGATATCGATGCGGTATTTTTCGATGCAAACGGAGATGAATGGCTGGATCTGTATGTGGTCTCTGGGGGGAATGAATATTTCGGAGATATGCCTGAGCAAAGTGATAGGCTTTATCTAAATGAAGGAGGGACTCTGAGGAGATCTGAAGGACTACCAAACGTATTCTCCAATGGTTCCTGTGTACGTCCCTGTGATTTTGACCAAGATGGAGATCTGGACCTTTTTGTAGGGGGGCGGGTGGTGAGTTATGCGTATGGGCAAATACCCCAATCGTATCTGTTGCGCAACAATGGAAACGGTCAGTTTGAACTGGTCTCGGAAGAAATGGTACCCGGTATACAGTTCCCCGGTATGGTGTCAGACGCCCAATGGGGAAATTTAGATGAAGATCCTGAAATGGAATTGGTAGTCGTTGGCGAATGGATGCCGGTGATGCGCTTTGACTTGAATTCTGAAGGAAAAGGGATAAGTAAGAAGAGTATACCAGGTTCGTATGGTCTTTGGCATGCGGTGGAATTGGTGGATGTAGACCGCGATGGGCAGTTGGATATTGTGGCTGGGAATATGGGAAAAAACACCAGGTTGCGGAGAGGACCTGATAGCAAATTAAAAATGTATGTGGTAGATCTCGCACAATCAGGAAGAAGTGTCCAACTTCTTGCATACCAAAGGGCTGGCAATTGGTATCCCCTTGCCACTCGAGATGAGTTAGGAGAAGTAGCCCCAACTCTTATCAAAAAGCGCTTTCCCAGGTACGCAGATTTCGCGGGTAAACCCCTTGAGGAATTATTTACCCAAAAGGAATTATCAACGGGTCCAGTTCATCAGATAGAAGAGTTTGCAAGTGTAATCTATTTTAATGATTCCTCTCAGTTTCAACGGTATGAACTTCCAATAGAGGCACAGCTATCTTGTGTGTATGCCATTGAAGAAGAGGATATTAACGCCGATGGGTACCCCGATTTACTAATAGGAGGGAACTTGTTTGGAACAAGTACCCATCAAGCCAGATATGATGCAGGATCTGGTTTGGTTCTTATAAATCGTGGAAATCGAACCTTCGAACCGCAAAACCTATTTGTGGAGGGAGAAATACGAGAGATAAAGATGGTATTAATTGCTGGTAATCAGTTCTTTGCCATAGCGAGAAACAATGACTTTCCCTTGATGATACATATTCAAGAGCTATCCAAAAAATAAAATAGGATGAAAATTCAGAATTGCTTAGTGGGGGTTATGTTAGTTCTTTCACTCCATCTTAAAGCTCAGCAAATTGATTACCGGTTTCAGAACTTAAGTCCTGAAAAAGGCCTTTCTCATCCTGATGCGACTTGTATGTATCAAGATTCTGTAGGATTCATTTGGATTGGTACATATTCCGGCCTGAACCGTTATGATGGGAATAGAATCGATCATTTCTTCCAAAATGCCCAGCAAGGAGACAGGGTATATATCAATCGATTGAACTACTTAGCTTCCGACAGCGCAGGAATTATTTGGTTAGGTACACAAGGAGGGCTGAGTTGTTTTGATCCAGTTCTTGAAAAATATATACCCATTCAAATTTTACGTGACCCTGAAGAGCACAAGGGAGTAGTTAGAATTCTTATCCAGGGTAAAGATATTTGGGTAATCACAGAGGATCTTCGTCCGAAACGCTATCGACAGATGGGAAAAGGGATAATAGAAAAAATCCCTACAAGGCTGCCCTTGGAAAATGCAAATTTTTATTCTTTTGACGTTGGGCCAAAGGGAGGTATCTGGTTTTCTACAGAAAGGGGTATTATCCAATGGAGTTCCTCAGCCTCTAATATGTTTACGTTAACCAATGAATGGGGAAGAGAAGTCTCACCCAACCAAATTCTGTTTGATTCAAATGGAAGCCTAGTTGCAGGGATACCCAGAGGGTTTATCAGGATTAAACAAGAAGACTTGGCAACTCCTGTTTTAAAAGGAAATCAGATAGATTTATTTCCTGATTCCCTACTCCAGTCCCACAAAGTCACCCCTAATATCCTCGTGAGTATAACAGATATACTCGAATATGAGGATGGCACTCTATGGTTCTCGAGTTTTTATGGATGTATCCGCTACCATGAAGGAGAAAGCCCTAATCTTAGGTACTTTCAGGCTGATCAGGGAAGTTCTAACCGATTGCTTTCCAACTCTGTCCAACAACTTATGCTCGACCGGTCGGATTGTCTTTGGATGGCAGGATTCGGGGGGGGACTTAACTGGATCTTTCTAAAACAATCCCCATTTTATGCAATTGAACCGAGAGACTACGATCTTCAGGCCATTCCAGAAGGATGTATTCGCTCGTTATTGCCAGAGGGGAAACACCAACTTTGGATTGCTACACGAGAACACGGACTGAGCTTGTATGACCTTAGAAAAGGCTTGGTCGAACAATTCCGGCATGATCCTGAGGATGAACGTTCCCTTGCGAGCGATTGGTTGCGCTACTTAATAAAAGACAGGCAAAATAGGCTATGGGTTGCTACACAAGGGGAGGGAATAAGTATCTTGGATATTAATTCCCGAACCTTCAACCACATTCAGTACGATGCTTCTAACCCGAATGGGCTGGGCGATAACGTAATTTTTTCTTTAGGAATGGATGTTTATGGTCAGGTATGGGCCGGCTCTTGGCATTCGGGTTTACACCGGATTCGATACGAGGGGCCAGATCAATATGAAATCACCCGATATCATACTCAGGCAGAAGGAAGCCGTCATTTTTTCTCCGATGAGATTACCTTTATTTACCCCGATCCCAATCTGCCAGAAATTTTTGTAGGAACGAAAAAGGGCCTTGGGCATATTTTTTTGGATGAGCAAGGAGAAGTCATTCGCATTCAGCGATATTATATGGATCCTAAAAGTGAGCATGGGCTAAGTTCGAATTTTGTCTGGCCTATGTTTAAGCTAGATCATAAGACCCTCTTCGTAGGTACAATCGGAGGGGGCCTGAATGAAGTGGTTTTTCACACAGATGGAACCCATGAGATTCGGTTTCACGACGAGCGGGAAGGACTCCCCAATCGGGATGTTGAGAGTATGCAAGTCGATCGCAACGGCAGCGTATGGATGGGAACGGGAAGTGGATTGGTAAGTTTTGACCCTAAATCTAATGCGTTTTTCAAATATCAGGTCGAAGACGGGCTGTTAAGCAACAGCTTCAAGGTATCCGCTTCCTGTGTGAATGAGGAGGGGTATTTATTTTTTGGGGGCTTAAAAGGGGTGAATTACTTTCATCCGGATAGTATGGGGGATAAGATTCAAGTACCAGCTATCCCTGTACTCACCCAGTTATATTTAGATAATCGGCTTGTAGAAGTTGGAAACGTTTTTGATGAACATGTCATTCTCCCTCAAAGCCTTAATTCGCTCTCTACCCTCAAATTGGCATTTAACCAAAACAACTTTTCGATTAACTTTTCTCCTATGTATTACGCTAATATGCGTAAATGCCGATTTCGGTATAAATTAGAAGGATTTGATCAAGATTGGATCGAGTTGCCAGAAGGGGCTGGACAAGCTGTATTTGCCAATCTAGAATCCGGAGTGTATACGTTTCGCTTGCAGGTGAGCAACCCAGATGGGATTTGGAACCCCCAAACAAAATCTTTACAGATTGATATATCCTTTCCCTGGTGGGCAACCAATCAAGCGTATGCAGCCTACTTGATTATTGGATGTATACTATTAGGTTTGGGTTATGTATTGATCCTTCGCTGGATTCGTCTGTACCGGTCCTATCAGAGTGAGAAGAAAAAAGAAGAAATCTATCAAATGCGAATGGATTTCTTTGTGAATATATCCCATGAATTTCGGACTCCTTTAACCCTTATCCTGAAACCACTAGAGCAGTTGATGAAAAAGGATCAGGACGAAGATCTACGCAGCTCCTACTATCAGATGATCTATAAGAACACGCACCGGCTGCTTCAATTGATAGGGGACATACTCGATTTCCGCAAGCTAGAGAAGAGCGAACAAACCCTGAAGGTCAATTCTATACCCCTTGTACCCTTTCTACAAGAAATTGCAGGATTATTTGAAGAATGGGCCATTGAAAAAAGCATAAATATGGAAATTGACCTAAAGTCTGATGAGGATTACTTGGCATTCGATCCCTTTACTGTGGAGCGCATATGTATTAATTTGTTGAGCAATGCCTTGAAATATACTCCTGAGGGTGGAAAAATTCGTTTTAGTTCACGGTCTTATTTGGGACACCCTCCGACTTGCCCCATTAACAAAAAGGAATTTCGATTCACTAGCTCCCATACCGAAAGAGATAAGTGGTGGATACTTATCTCAGACTCAGGCTCAGGGATGACGGAAAAAGACCTTTCTCTAATTTTTGAGCCCTACTATCGCTCTGAAAATGATTTGCACACAAAACAAGAAGGATCTGGCTTGGGTCTTCCCCTCGTCAAAAGTTTAGTAGTACAGCATAAAGGGGAAATACGTGTTTTTAGTAGCCCGGGAAAAGGAACGGAGTTTTGGATTGGGTTTCCTAAGTCCTTGGATGTTCCCCAGAGTACCGAAGGCTGGGCGTATGGGAGAAGTGAGCATTTACCCCATCGGGAAGCGGGTATTTTAGCCTTTAGAAAAAAGGACGCTCCATCAATTCTCACACACTCTCCACGACCTGCTTTGCTTGTTAAGGAAAGTCGCGAAATCCCTTGGGAAGAGAGCAAAATTTTGATTGTAGAAGACAATCCTGAAATGCGCTTCTTCTTATCAAGTATTTTCTTGCCAGACTATGTAGTGCTTACAGCTTCCGATGGGCAAGAAGGATGGGAGATGGTAAATAAATACCTACCCGATTTGGTCGTAAGTGATTTAATGATGCCAAGAATGGATGGAAATGACCTGTGTAAACGGATTAGAGCCCATGAGAAGCTGAGACACCTCCCCTTTATTATGTTGACTGCGAAAGATACGAGTGAGGCAAAAATCAATGGGCTCAAAACAGGGGTTGATCTATACTTGCGAAAACCCTTTGAAGGGGATGAATTGCTCATTTCTGTACAAAATATGCTTAAGCGTAAGTCTCGTATGTTACAGGCACATCAAGACGATGCCTTTTTTACGATGCGTAACCAAGCCGCAGATGAAAAGGAACGGAAATTTCTCGACAACCTGATTGATTTCATTGAGAAAAACCTGGACAATACGGAGCTGGATACGGATTTTATTTGCAAGGAAATGGGCTTGGGGAGAACAAACTTGTACTATAGAATCAAAGAAACAACAGGAAAGGGGGTGATGGAATTTGTTAAACATCTTCGAATGCAATATGCTGCAAGGTTACTGAGCAGTAGAGATATTTCCATCTATGAGGTGATGGATAGAGTAGGAATTAGTAGCCGTTCTCATTTTTCAAAAAGTTTTCGGAAGGAGTTTGGTAAATCCCCCTCCAACTTTGTAAAAGAACTCGAAAGTAGTCCCGCCCAAAAAGAGACCTAGGATTTTATCATACTGTTTATCGCGCTTGTCAGTATATTTACATTATTCCTATTTTAGGGATTCTTGTAATTTAGGACTTAATGGACTACTTATACCTTTTATACGACAGATTGAAGCATAGCTTTCAGCTTTTCCTCTTCAGCTGCCTATCGATACTATCCTGGGGACAGGAAGCCCAGCTTGAGGAATCTTCTCAAGCTATCCCGACTTATATGTTCAGCGATCCTGATCCAGTTCCCATTTTAGCCAAGCGGGGAGACATATACCCCTATTTTCGCTTCGATCAATACAGCAACACCCAGATCCAAAAGGAGTGGAAAGTGGTGGAATTGGAGAATGACTTCATTAAAACAGCCATTTTACCTGAGGTGGGGGGGAAAGTATGGGGGATTATTGACAAAAGCAGTGGAATGGATTTCATTTATTGGAATCAAGTCCTAAAGTTTCGGGATGTCGCTATGCGTGGTGCCTGGACTTCTGGAGGGATTGAATTCAATTTTGGCTTTATTGGGCATACGCCCGCTACAGCTACTCCGGTAGACTACCGAACGGTGGAAAATCCAGATGGGAGTGTTAGCTGTTTTGTCGGAGGCTTAGACCTCCCGTCTCGTACAGAGTGGCGGGTAGAGATCCGGCTACCCGCAGATAAAGCCTATCTTGAAACCCGAAGTTTTTGGTATAACCCCACCTCTTTGCATCACCCCTATTACTATTGGTCAAATTCCGCGGTCCACGCCACCCAAGACCTGGAATTTTACTATCCGGGAGATCACTTTATTGGGCACGACGGAAGGCTTTCCGAATGGCCAGTGGACAAGGAGGGGAGAGATCTCTCCAAATACGCCAACAATCAGTTTGGCTCTCACAAGTCCTATCACATTCTAGGGCACAACGAAAACCACCAAGGAGTCTACTGGCGAGATAAGCAAGTGGGTATGGGACATTGGGCCTTGCAATCGGATTTACCAGGCCAAAAGCTTTGGTTGTGGTCCCAAAGTAGAAATGGGGCCATCTGGGAGGATCTACTAACGGATGAAGATGGACAGTATGTAGAGGTCCAAGCCGGACGAATGTTCAACCAAGCCAACCTCAATAGTGGCCATCATTCTCCCTTTGGCCAGGGCGCTTTTTACCCATACGCTTCAGACCAATGGACGGAATTGTGGTTTCCATTGGGCAATATTGGGGGCTTAAGTGCAGCCTCCCCACAGGCAGCCATACATTTGGAGAGGCATAATGGCAAGATTCGCTTGAATGTAATGGCCTTGGAAAAAATGGCAGAAAATCTGAGGGTGATGCATAAAGGCGTACGGATTCAAAATGAGAAAGTCAATATAGAGGCAGGCGAACATAGGTCAATTGAATTAGCCGTTGAGGGAATTAAAAACCTAACGATACAATTGGGGAGTCTCCATTTTGAAAGTCCAGCTTCTCCTATTGCTAGACCCCTTCAATCGGACCCCATTTTACCCCATGGCGTATCGGGAATGCTCCATTACGGAGAGCAAGAATTTCTCTTCCGCAACTATGTAAAAGCGAGTGAATGGTACCAAATGGTTTTAGAAGAAGACCCTATGAACGTCTCTGCAAGGACTCGATTAGCCGAGATTGCCTATCGAAGGGGGCAATACCAACTAGGGATTGACTTAGTCCAGCCCGTTCTCGCTTTTAATACCTATGAGGGAGGGGCTAATTTTATCTTCGGTACCCTGCTAAGGGCTCAGGGGAAGGAGTATGCAGCCCAAGAAGCCTTTGCCTTGGCAGTCAAAGACCCTCGATACCAGCTCGCCGCAGAAATACAGCTGGCAAGCCTTTTTCTTGCCAGACAGGACCTACTTATGGCCCAGGAAATGGCTGAAACGGCGCTAGCACATCAGGCGTATTCCATTCCCGCTCTGAGTATGCTTGCCATTAGCCAAAGGGTGCAAGGAAAGCAAAATGAAGCAAGCAATACTTTGGTAAGGGTAGAATCGGTAGACCCTCTAAGCCATTTGGCCCGATTTGAGCGGTGGAAAGGAAATCCTAATGAGGAAGCTAAGCAGGCTTTTCTCAACGGATTTCAAAATGAACTTCCTCAGGAAAGTTTCTTGGAATTGGCTTTATTTTACGTTCAATTAGACCGAGAGCAGGAAGCGCTACAAATACTTGAGATGGCACCGGAACATCCAATGGTATCTTATTGGCAATATTATTTGAGTGGAAACGCTGATTTTTTGGCCGAGGCGAATACCCTTTCCCCAGCATATGTTTTCCCCTTCCGGTTGGAAAGTATTCCAGTTTTGTCTCAGGCAGCGCGAAAGAGCACTTCTTGGTTGCCACACTATTACTTAGGGCTATTATATTGGGGGATTGGGCGAAAGGAAGAGGCCTATCAGCGCTTTCGGACCTGTGGAAAGCTTCCGGAATATGCCCCCTTCTACCTGACTCGAGCGTTGTTGGGAAAGGAACTGGGGACAGATGTTTCAACCATTCAGTCAGATCTCATGCAAGCCTATACCCTAGCACCCAATTCCTGGCGCAGTTACAAACACTTGGGAGCGTACCAGTTTGAGACGGGCCAATACGAGACGGCGACCCGAACGTTGGCAGAAGGCTACAAACGCTTCCCCCAGAACTTTAACCTGGGCCTTACCTATGCAGGCTATCTGCTACATGAGGGAGAATGGGAGACATGCTTGGAAGTCCTAGAAGCTATTGAAGTCCTACCTTTTGAAGGAGCTTCTGCAGGGCATACCTTGTACGAGCAGGCGCATGTGCTTTCAGCTGCTCAGCTCATAGGTAAGGGGAAGGATAAACAGGCTTTCAAGCACTTGGAAGCCGCTCGTCTCTGGCCTGAGAACTTGGGAGTAGGTAAGCCTTACCAACCCGACGAAAGGATATTGGATTATTTAATCGCTACGATGGAAGGCGAGGAATCTGAAATTTGGGAAAAATTGGCTAAGGCAAATAATCCTTCAAACAGTTGGCAATTTGTTTCGATTGATGCGCTCCAACGTTTGGGTCAAGGAGATCAGGTCCAGGCCCGAATCGATCAACTCTCAGGGGAGCAGGCTGAGTGGATCAAAGCGTATTTGAATCGCTCCTCAGAGACTGGAATGCTCATGGAGCAAGTGGCAGATGTAGAAGGTCAGGTTCCCTTCAGTAAGTCTCAACTACTGATTCAGGTGTTGAAGTTGGCGGGACTTGTGGAGTAATTGGAAAGGAACTTTCAAGATGCATTTGTCACGAAATAGATTCCCATTTGCTTATCTTATTTTTATCTCTCTTAAAATTACCAAACTCCTACCTCTATGAAATTTCCTATTGCTTTACTGCTGTTACTTTTCTGCCTAAGCCAAACTTCTATGGCACAAGAACTTATACCCCTTTTTCCTGAAGGGATTCCCTGTGAAAGTGATTTAGAAATGCAGGTTGAGGATACAGATATTGGAAGAAAGATCAGCAAGGTGCATACCCCTGAGATTGAAGTCTATCTTGCGGATAACCCCAATGGTACCGGAGTGGTGATTTGTCCAGGCGGTGGCTATACCATTTTAGCCTATGACTGGGAAGGGACAGAGATGGCTAAATGGTTCAATTCCTTCGGCGTAAGTGCCTTTGTATTGAAATACCGACTTCCGAGGTGGGAATCAGCGTCCTGTAAGGACAAAGTAGCTTTGATGGATGCCCAACGGGCGATGCGACTGGTTCGTAGTAAAGCAGATACATGGAAGCTTGACCCAGCTAAAATAGGCGTAATGGGTTTTTCTGCTGGTGGGCACTTAGCCTCTACGCTATCTACCCATTACGACAAGGGGAATCCCCAATCAGAGCTTTCTGTTGACCAAGAGAGCTGTCGGCCAGATTTTTCCATTCTCATGTATCCAGTAATCACCATGGATACTACCTATGCCCATATGGGTTCCCGTAAAAATCTGATCGGAGCAATGCCAACTAAAAAACGTGAAAGCTATTATTCCAATGAAGCCCAAATTACCCAGGATACTCCACCCACAATCCTCATACATGCCAATGATGACAAGGGAGTAGTCCCAGAAAACAGCATTAAATACTACTTAGGCCTCCGCAAGCATAAAGTACCTGCGGAACTACATATTTATGAGACGGGGGGACATGGTTTTTCCTTTGGAGAAGGGAGGGGACAGGTTTCCATGTGGCCTGAGGCCTGTAAGGCATGGATGCAAGGGAGGGGATTAGTGGAGTAGGAGGCATAATGGTTTAGGTAGTCCATGGTCTATGGTTTAGATGGGAAGAGTTGAAAGGGTTGAATAGTCCTGACCCCTTTTTAATTCCCCTAGAAGGGGAAAGGTCGACAGTTTGGGTTCGAAAAAAAGGATAGGCAAGCTCAGCAAATCCCTGTATCTTCGCGGTAAACCATCGCTTAGTACATGCTTCATCGTCTTTCTGCACTTTCTCTATTTGCTTTTGTCCTCTGTATATCCCTTTCCAGTTGTACCCTAATTCAGGGCCTATTCACCCAATCCATTGATAATTTCGGGGGACAACTTTCCTCTGTCGATACCTCGGTCTATGATACCCTCAATTATTACAAGGGACTTACGGAGGATATTGGGCGAAAATCCCAACCCTTATTGGCTAGCAATTCAGAAGAAGTCTTTCGTCAAGGAATACAAAGGAACTATGAAGCCGTTCAGACGCTACACAATGACCTAGTTAGCAAAATGGCCAGGAGAATCCGACTCAATCAAAGCGTTTCTTTGGCGGATTTTTCGGCGGAGCTTTCCCAATTGCGGATCCAACAAGAAGCATTGATCAGCCAATTTTCAGAAGTAACCCCTACGTCTGATCCACGCCAAATACCAGAAGAATTGAAGAAGCTTGGCCTGGAAATTTTAGAGGAGTTAGGGAAGTTCCTAGTGAGGAAGGAATATGCCAAAGCCTTTGAACGTAAATATCGGATTGTGGGATGGGGGGAGTTAGGCTAGTAGGGGTGTGAAGGAAAAGGTATTTGCTTTAATTGCGATCTTTGAGATATGGACTTATTCGATATAATCGATTTCGAAAAACTAAAGGCCTTATACAAGTTTGGGAGAGCCTTACATCTCAAAGATATACAGACCTTGATCAAATCCGCACACAAAAGATCTTTTTCTCAAGGTGACTATCTCATTCAAGAGGGAGATACAAAACGAGAAGTCTTCCTCATTCGAAGGGGCTTGATCCGAGCCTTCTCCCTTAATGATAAGGGGGATGAAATTACCACTAGCTTAAGGTGGGAAAATCAGATCGTGGCAAGTACTGACATCCTCCTATTCAATGAACCTGCTCGGCAATATATACAAGCGTTGGAACCTTGTGAGATGCTTTCCATCGACTTTGATCTCCTTCAAAGCATTGTCTCACAAAATCCCAAATTAGAAGCAAATCGAAAGCATCTTTTGCGGGCAGAATTGAAACGGGCCTATCACCGGATTAATACATTTGTCTTGCTATCCCCTGAGGAAAGATATATAGAGTTTGTCCATGCAAATCCCGATATCCTCAATCGAGTCCCCAATAAATACATTGCCAATATATTGGGGATTACCCCCGTTTCGCTTAGCCGAATTAGAAAGCGCATAGCTGCTAAAAGGAAATAATTCTCTCAATCGATCATTAATTATCTTTTGTTAATCTCTTAGGCAAGGGAGGCCATTACCTTTGTGTCATCCTCATTTGATGAATACGATTTGAGTTGTGACTCATACCTACTTGTTTGCTAAAAAACTAATCCATTGAAAGAAGACCTTTTGTATATCTTACCCCTAGTGATAAATATAACCCGATATTTTCTTTTCGCGGGTATCCCGTTTTTGATCTGTTATATCCTTTTCCCGAAGGTATTTTCAAAAAGTAAGATTCAAGAACGCCTAGCAAGGAAAAAAGATTTCATCCGGGAGATTCTTCATTCGCTACAAACCAATGTTATCCTAGCAGGAATAGCTATTCTTATATTAAAAAGTCCCCTTAGGGACTATACCCAAGTATATGACTCCCTGTCAGATTATCCCCTTTGGTGGATTCCTATAAGCATATTTTTGGCTTTGGGAATCCATGACACTTATTTCTACTGGATGCATCGAGCCGTTCATCACCCCAGTTTATTTAAACGCGTTCATTTGTTGCATCATAGGTCTACTAACCCCTCTCCCTGGGCTTCGTATTCATTTCACTTTTTTGAGGGGGTATTGGAGGGAATGATCATACCGATTCTATTATTTCTCTTGCCCATGCATCCAATTTCTTTGGTCGTATTCGGCTTCCTGTCTTTTCTTATGAACGTATATGGGCACTTAGGGTATGAAGTCGCGCCCTATTGGTTTCGTCGCTCCTTCCTATTTGAGATCATGAATACCTCTACCCATCACAACCTCCACCATGCAAAGTTCAAAGGAAACTATGGCCTGTATTTTCGCTTTTGGGATCGGGTTATGGGAACCGAACATCCTGCGTATGTAAGGGCCTATGATGCGATCCAGGGGAGGAGGTATGGGGGAACAAAAGAAGGGTTTTCTACGCGTAAGAAGTAGCATTTGGTAAAATAGTTCTGGATGAGCTATTTCCAATTTGTTGATCATGAACAGAATGATAACTGGGATAAGGGGCATAAAAGAATTGAAAGGCGGCTATGTAGGTTCTCAACCGATGTAGAGACCTTAACTCAGGCACTAAATGGAAAGAAATCAAGAGTATGATCATGACTGAAACCCAAAGGATTGAAGAAGATAGCCAACAAAACAACACTCTGTACGATACCAGTTTCTTAAATGCATCTGCTCAGTGTCTTGGAGCTGGTGGATTTGGTATGACTTCTTGTAATGAGGTTTTCAGTCATTTTTTGCGGCCCTTTTCATGAAAAATGTTAAGGTTACAAGATCTATCGATCCTGGAGTAGGATCTTTTGAAGAAAAAATTCTTAGAACTCAATATTCTTCTGCATTGGATATTGAAAAAGGTGTTCTTTGATATATTTTTCAGTAAAACGAAGGAAGATATTCGTTATTTGTTGTAGAAATTTTTTGAAGAGCTATCCAGAATTAGCGTGGACTGCGACGCAGCCCCCCTTATAATTCCGCCCTTTTTCCAGAACCAAATCCATAGCAAGGGGGAAAACACATGAAAACGAGGGTTTTCTAGAAATCTTGAATCTTTTCAGATTGATAGTATAGG
>JBCCTX010000063.1:0-27261 GCA_039197765.1 Bacteroidota bacterium | reverse complement strand
TTAATGATAATTAAAGAGGAGGGAGGAACTCTGTACTTAAGGTAGGGGTATGGGAATCTCACTTGTATCTATCCCCTCAGCACATTGGAAGTGCTTTTGTGGACAGGCAGAAAACCCATGGAGCCCACAGGGCCTGCAGGTGGGAGGATTAGGGTGTTGAATAATGAGAGACTGATCAGATAAGGGTCCGAAGCCAAACTTTGGATGTGTAGAGCAAAAAATAGCTGTTGTAGGGGCATTAGAGGCGGATGCCATGTGTAGGGGGGCCGAATCATTTACGTAGTTCATTTCTGCGTCAGCCATAAGCGCAGTGGATTGGAGGAGGGATAGCTCTCCAGCCAGATTGAATATCTTATCTCGTGTCGTGTTCTGGATGATTTCGTCACAGAGGTTCTTGTCCCCCGGTCCTCCCAGAAGCATAACTTGAAGGGCTTCGGGAATCTTGGCGATGAGTTCAATCCACTTGTGGGAGGGGAATTGTTTGGTGAACCACACTGAACTTGGAGCCATGCATATGTAAGGTGACTTTTTGTATAATTTTACTTTTTCCCAATCAGAAGGGCTAGGGTAGAGTTTGGGGAGAATGGGTTCAGAGACTTCACCTATGACTGGCTGAAGGAGGTTTAGGTTTCTTTCTACTTCATGGGTTCCTTCCTTCAGGATGTGGGGAAAGCGGTGTGAATAAAACGCGGAAAATGGATTTTTTGAAAACCCTATCCGGTTTTTTGCTCCAGAAAATAGGGTCAATAAACCTGTGGCACCAAATCTTTGTAAGTTGATAACGTGGGAGTAGGATACCTTTCGGACTTCTTTTGACAGCCTTCTAAGGTTCTTGTATTTATCTTGTTTTTTATCCCAAATCCAAACCTTTCTCAGCTTAGGATGCCCTACAACCAGCCCTTCATTTCCTTTTCTCAATAAGAAATCGATGGGTTGATCAGGCAGTTTTTCGTGTAGAACTTCGATTAAGGGAGTTGCCAGGATTACATCTCCAATAAAAGCCGTTTGAATCAAAAGGATGGCCATTAGCCCTGACGTATCGCTATCACGGGGTCAATTGTGGACGCCATCCACGCTGGAATGATGCCCGAAACCAATCCAATTAAGGTTGATAATCCTACGGCTGTTCCTACGTTTCCAGCGGAAACGGCAATTTTGAGGGGCATCTCGGCTTGCTCCACCAAATACTGGACGATGGCGGCGGTTCCAAAAACTCCAAGTAACCCTATAAATCCGCCCAAAAGACATATGATAATAGATTCTGTAAGGAATTGGTGCAGAATAAAGGAGCGGGTGGATCCCAATGCTTTTTGTATTCCGATCTCTTTCGTACGTTCTCTCACTGAGATATACATAATCATGCCTATACTGAAGCCTCCAATTAGGATAGAAAAGGCGCTAATAATCCAACCACCATTTGAAAGATAACTCATGATTTTGTCTACTTCCTGCAAAATCATTTCGAGCTTATTGACTTCAAAATTATTTTCATCCTTAGGCCTTAAGCCTCTTGCAGCACGAATAATTCCTATGGTTTCGCTTTCTATGGCTGGGATGTAATCCGCTTCTGTAACTTTTATAGCCACAGTTTTGTCTATCCAGCGTTTGTTGAGGTTGAATATACGAGGAGTAACCTTGTAGGGAACATAGATTTGGTTGTCCTGGTCTCCGAACATAGAATTACCTACCTTTTCCAAGACCCCAATGATCTTCAACTTTTTCCCTCCGATACGAATATATTTCCCTTCTGGCGGCTGATTGGGAAATAGACTTTCTGCAATTCCATACCCTACCACACATACATTTGATCCGTATCGGAACTCTAGGTCCGTGAAAAATCGTCCGTATTCGAAGTTGAAATTGAATATAGCTGAATGGTCAGTAGTAATTCCCTGAACCTCTACGTTTTTGACACTTTGGCCTTTCGCGCTAACTGAGGACACCCTGGAACCTGCATAATAGCTGACGCCTATGACATTATCGAGGTTCTGCCTAAGTTTTTGGAACTCTCGGTAGGATACCTTGGGTCGGTTGATGAGTTCTCTCCAACTTTTTCCTGTATCTGTCCAGGGCCAGTGGGAAACGATGAGGGTTGTATTACCCAACTCCGATAGGTTATCCTTGATCGAAGACTTCATCGAACTTACCATGGTCAGGATACTGGTGATCGCAAATATCCCTGTAGCTACCCCTAACATTGTGAGGAAAGCTCTTGTTTTATTGGCTAGAACAGCTCCAAATGCCATTCTTATCCCTTCGAATACAAAACGAAATATATTCATTACCGTTAAAGATAATAATTCACTAGATTTATAGAGCGCTTTTTTTGTTAAAGGTTGGACTTGCTCTTGCAAATAAGGTAGAAAAAGCAAGAAATCCAGTTGATCAGTCCATCTTCCATACCAGTACTTGCGACCGACCACAATTGTTTTGCCTAGAAAGCTTTTGCTGTGGGAATCCACCAAAGCTTTTTGATAAAGGCTGTAGCAACCTACTCCTGCGAAATTGAGAAGTTAGGGACCTGTTTCTTATACATACTTAAAAAACCTAGAATTATGAAGAAATACATCTTTTCACTCCTCCTACTTGTAAGTGTGTTTCCCGCTCGAGCTGATTTTATCCTCATTCCTATGGATTATGCTCAATCTGATCATTTAAAAGCCTACGGAATAGCCTACTGGGTACTTACGTATCAGGTTAACGTAGATTGGCTCTTAAATTATCGGGGAGGAAGCTTTATGTTTCGCCACACCCCCACTTTCGAGCAGGAGCTTCAAATTCGTGGCGTAAAATATGAAAAGATCTCAGATGGTCAATCGGCTGAAATTCTGACCTATGTTTCTTCTGATGAGGTAAATATGGATGCTGTAAAACTAGAAAAGGCCCCCAAGATCGCCGTTTACACGCCTAAGAACAAACAACCTTGGGATGATGCGGTAACCCTCGCGCTTACGTACGCAGAAATTCCTTATGAAAAGGTGTATGATCCAGATGTATTGGATGGGAAATTATCGGAGTACGACTGGTTACACCTTCATCATGAAGACTTTACGGGGCAATACGGAAAATTTTACGCAAATTTTCACAACCATCAATGGTATAAAGATGATGTGAAATCACAGGAATCCATGGCTAAGATTTATGGCTACAGCAAGGTAAGTCAAATGAAATTGTCTGTATCGCATGAGATCAACCGATACTTATCCAACGGAGGATTCTTATTTGCCATGTGCTCAGCGACTGATACCTATGACCTTGCAATGGCTGCGGATGGGGTAGATATCTGTGAGTATATGTACGATGGAGACCCTATGGATCCTGCTGCTCAGGAGAAATTGAAATATGAGAAGACCTTAGCATTTAAAAATTTTCATATTGTCAAAAACCCTCTTCAATACGAATTTACAGACATAGATACGACTCCTTACCGTAGAGTTCCTCAGCATATGGATTCCTTTACCTTATTTGAGTTTTCTGCTAAATGGGACCCTGTTCCCTCTATGTTATGTCAGAACCACACGCGGACGGTAAAAGGCTTTATGGGTCAAACCACAGCCTTTAATCGGGATTTACTCAAGCCAGAAGTACTGGTAATGGGAGAACTCAAAGCCTATAATGAGGCTAGATATATTCATGGAAATTATGGCAGAGGCATGTGGACATTCTATGGAGGGCACGATCCAGAAGATTATCGCCATATTGTTGGAGAAGAACCCACTGATTTGGCCTTGCACCCCAGTTCTCCTGGATATCGACTCATTCTCAACAACATTTTATTTCCCGCAGCAAAGAAGAAGAAGCGCAAAACGTGAAGAACACAAACCAAAGGCGAGACGACTTTGGTTAGAGCTGGGGGTGGTAATCAAATACGCTATTTAAATGTATTTTCACCTGTCTTCTCACTTCTGTTCGCGCGCCTCTAAACGAATTGTGACTTACACAAGTATTTCCCATCATAAGGTCAAAATCTTACGCTCTCGTTTGAATAAAGCGTGTTTTCTTGGGTTGCATATTACTTTCAGGATTCGTTTATTTACGGGAGTTCATCCATTATTTACTAATTGTACACCTATGGGATTATTTAGTTTTGTAAAAAATGCCGGAGCGAAGCTTTTCGGTAAAAAAGAAGAAGAAGCCGAAGCAACTTCAGCAGAAGCTAATTCACAAAAAGAAGCCCTTATTCATGAGTTTGTGAATAAGTTTGACCTTCAGATTGAAGATTTAGAAGTATTTGTGGAAGGAGATAAAGCTACTCTAAAAGGAAAGGCTACCTCTCAAGCAGAAAAAGAGAAGCTTGTATTAGCTGTTGGAAACATCAATGGAATTTCTACGGTCGATGACCAATTGATCGTTGATGTTCCCGAGCCCGAACCCGAAGCACAGTTCTACACGGTACAGCGTGGAGATAGCCTTTCAAAAATCTCTAAAGAGTACTATGGAGATCCTATGAAGTATAATGATATCTTCGAAGCCAATAAGCCCATGCTTAAGGATCCTAACCTAATCTACCCTGGGCAGGTTTTACGCATTCCCCCAACGAGCTAAGGCCAAAGAACCACAAAAAATTAAGCCAACCTTCGGGTTGGCTTTTTTTATTTAAGAATGGGACTAGAAGAGAAAACGGAGAAGACGAATTGATTTTCTGGAACTCGCCCTTTCTCCCTCATCCAATCAGTCGCGTTTCCCTATTTATACCTTATTCAAAATTGATGATAAATGCCAGTACCTGACTTCTTAAGGAGCGAATGGCATCGGGATGTGTTGTGAATTCAGGTTCGTAGATGTTATTAAGGCCGATGGAATAAGAAATTTCAGGGGATAACTTAATCTTCTCCCCATAGAGTGTGAAGCCCACAGCAATGACCAGGGCAACGTCTTGACGGTTGATTTTTAACAATCGGAAATCGTCCCGAACCTTTTTGTTGCTGGCAAAATTTAGTCCAAATTGACCGCCAGTTTGGAGGTAAAACCTGCCCTTGTTGTAATAATCGGATTTGAATTGTAGCAGTAGGGGAAGATAAAAATAGGTGGCTTCCACTTTGCGGTCTTCTACAACACCGTTTTCAAAGAAGTATTTAAAATTTCTTTGCTCAAGGGACACACCTGGAATTAACCTCAAAGCCAGATTGTCTGTAAGGTTTAAATTTGAAATAATGGAGAGGCGTAGGCCAATCTGAGGCCTGAGTTCGATATGGTCTAGTACAGTATTTACGAAGGGATCTCTTACTAGAATCGATTCATCTAAGGCGTAGGTGTTGTAATTCAGCCCTACTTGAAACCCCAGGTTAAACCACTTCATGTCAAACTCATGTCTCCCAAACTTCTGTGCCTGGAGCAAGTTGGAGGAAAGTCCTAACCCTACAAGGCAAATACAAGTCAAGAAGATCTGTTTTCCTTTCATTCCTGTGTTATTTGTATACAGTAAACCCAGGCCTGTAGAGGAGTTAAGTCTCAATGAAGAAACTCAGTGAAGAAACATCCTTTACAAACCTGGGTAGTAATTTTCCTATATGCCTATCTATTTCAAAAAGAGTACTTGCTGTTCATTTTATGGAGAAACGTATTATTTCTCCAGCAAGTATAGTGCGCAAATTCCAAAAGTCAAAGGAATATGTTTTGCACTAGAAAACCCTTCCTCTTTACACATCTGTACAAATTCCTTGCCAGTGGGAAAGGCTTTTACAGAATTTGGTAAATATTCATAAGCTGCTTGATCGCCAGAAATCCATTTACCAATGATCGGGGTCAAAACGTTAAAATGGAATTGGAAAAGCTGTTTTATAGGAAATTGTGTGGGAAAAGCGGGTTCGAGAATAGCTACAGCACCTCCGGGGCTTAACACCCGGTGGATTTCTTGGAGGCCTTTTGTAAGATTTTCAAAATTTCTTACACCAAAGCCAATTGTTACTGCATCAAAGCTTTCATCAGGATAATCCAATTGCTCGGCATCACCTGTTTTCAATTCTATGAGTGGATCAAGGCCCGCCTTAGCAATTTTTTCACGACCTACACTCAGCATTTGGGGAGCTATATCAATCCCAACAATAGAATCGGGTTGGAGCTTCCTCGCTTCTATAGCAAAGTCTGCGGTTCCTGTGGCTAGATCCAATACAGTTTTTGGGGAAAAGGGTTTCAGCAACCGAATGGCTTTTCTTCGCCAGGAAACATCAATTCCCAAGCTCAAGGCACGGTTGAGAAGGTCATAGCGTGGAGCGATGTTGTCGAACATCTCTTTTACCTGGCCCTTTTTACTTTCAGCAGAAGCCTCGTAAGGTGTGATTATTTTGCTCAAAATTTTTCTTTTGTTTAACAACTCGAATGTATAGGGAAAGTTTATCTAGTATCTTCCCGGCTGATAGCTCACCATCTAAGAACAGAAATTTATCATAGATTTATTCTTACTTTTACCTGCTGACTATCGACGGTCAACCCATTAAACTCTTAACTTCCCTATGCTTGTTCAGTCGGCTGAATTCGTTAAAAGTAGTAAGCTTCTGCGAGAACTTCCTCCTATGGATTATCCGGAATATGCCTTCGTTGGGAGGTCGAACGTTGGTAAGTCTTCCCTAATCAATCGTCTTTGTCAACGAAAAAACTTGGCTAAAACTAGTGGCACTCCTGGGAAAACTCAACTGATTAACCATTTTCTTATTAACAATACTTGGTATTTGGTTGACTTACCTGGATATGGGTATGCTAAGGTTTCGAAGAAGATTCGGGAGAATTTTACGGATATGATATTTGATTACCTCGTAGGTAGGGAAAATCTGATGAATACCTATGTGTTAATCGATAGCAGGCATAAACCTCAGGCCATTGATCTGGAATTTATAGAGTTTCTCGGGGTAAAGGAAATCCCTTTTACCCTAGTCTTTACGAAGATAGATAAGCTTACCTCCCATAAGTTGGCTGCAAATCGCGAAGTCTATGAGAAAGAACTTGGCGATGTATGGGAAGAATTACCACAGATGCTTTTTACATCTGCCCAGACAGGGGAGGGTAGAGAAGAACTACTTGAACAGATCACTAGCTACAATCCACTTTTCTATGGTACATGAACATCCTAATAATTGAACCATATTTTGCAGGTTCCCATAAGGCTTGGGCACAAGGGTATCAGCGGCACAGCAAACATCGGGTAGAAATCCTTTCTCTGAGTGGGCACCATTGGAAATGGCGGATGCATGGAGGTGCTGTGACACTGGCAAGAAAATTCCTCACCGACCGCCTGAAACCTGATATTATTGTGGCTACAGATATGCTAGATGTAAGTACTTTTCTAGCTCTGACTCGTTCTCAAACAGCTTCCATTCCCATTTACCTGTACTTTCACGAAAATCAAATCACCTATCCGCGGACTACATATGACAAAGACGTGAAGAAGGATCGGGATCACCATTATGGGTGGATTAACTTTGTCAGTGCATTAAGTGCAAACAGGGTCTATTTTAATTCACGGTTCCATTTGGAAACCTTCTACAAAGCACTTCCCACTTTTCTTAACCAATTTCCCGACAAAAAGGAAAAAGGTCAGATAGAGGAATTGGAAAAAAAATCGAAGGTTCTCCTTTTGGGAATGGATTTCACTCCTTTTTTAGCTTCTTTTCCCCCAAGTGTCGTATCGGATAATTCTCCCCTTATTTTATGGAACCATAGGTGGGAATACGACAAAGGGCCAGAGGTTTTCTTTCGGGTGCTTTGGCAGCTTAAAACCCAACATTATTCTTTCCGCCTGGCAGTATTAGGGGAATCTTATTCCCAACAACCCCCTGTATTCGCTCAGGCCCAAAAGCTATTTAAGCAGGAGATTATCCACTGGGGATACATTGAAAGCGAAGCGGAGTATGCCAAGCTTCTTTTTGAGGCAGATGTATTACCGGTTACCTCTTTACAGGACTTCTTTGGTATGAGTGTCGTGGAAGCTATGTATGCAAATTGTATTCCCCTTGTACCCACTGGAAAGGTTTATGAGGAACATATTCCTCCGCCAGAGCGGAAACTACTTATCTACAAAGATGAAAACGACCTGTTGGAAAAATTAAAACAGTACCTAACAAGGCCTGAAGATTTTCGAAAGCTATATCCACAAAATTGGGTAGGAAGATATGACTGGAAAATTCTAGCTCCTGTATATGACGAAGAATTGGCCTCTTAAACCCTGGAACTTATAAGGGCTTTGCGTAGATTAACCCCATAATTTAATTGACTGCTAAATTTATCAACGCTGTGTCCAAGACCCAAGCAATTCTCCAACTGAGGTGCCCCCGATGCCATAAAGGAAAATTATTCCCTTCTAAAAATCCCTATAATTTTGGGAAGAAGGGGAGAATGCATAAAAAATGCCCAGTTTGTGGACAGGACTTTATCATCGAACCCGGCTTTTATTTTGGGGCAGCCTATGTGAGCTACGCGATCAATGTGGCTATACTTATTACCATCACGGTCCTCAATATCTTTGTGATCAAACTATCGATTTCCACAGCCTTGTGGACTTTTATTCCCTTAATTCTACTCGCTACTCCCCCCATTTACCGTCTCTCTCGGTCGATCTGGATTCATATTTTTGTGAAAAAGGAGGAATGAGAATATGGTCCGTGGTATGTAGTCGGTAGACCGTAGTAACCTTTGATCCAAAATCAAAGTAAACTATTACCTATTACCTCAAATTCACTCCCTCTTTTCTCTCCTTCATTCCCTTTGATTTCCTTGTGATCCATAGCTTCCTCAAATTTGAGGAAATCTTAACATGGAAATTATGAAAACATTTCTTCCCAAACGATTTGGTTTCCTGGTAGCTATAATAGGCTTTGTAGGACTCACAAGTTGTGAAGATCAGGAATTTTGTAGGAATGGGCGTGGACCCATTGAGGTACAGGAATTTGATCTAGACTCCTTTCAAGGAATTCACCTCAAGCGAGATGCTCGCGTATTTGTTTCGCAAGGAGACGAACAACGCATCCAAGTTGAAGCCCAAGATAATGTATTTGAAGAGCTTGATTTGAAAGTTCGAAATGGAATTCTCATCATCGACCTGGACCGCTGTTTCTTTGACTATGAAATGGATGTGTTTCTTACCATAACTGAGCCTCTCACAGACTTAATTCTCACAGGGTCCGGGAATATCGATGGGGAAGGTCAACTGTTGGCAGCAGATCGCCTCAATTTGGAAATCTCTGGTTCAGGGGATATCCGCGTCAACTTAGATGCAGTTGACATTGATAGCCGAATATCTGGCTCAGGGGCTATGCGCCTAAGTGGAATTGCTGAGCGCCACGACATTCAGATTTCGGGTTCAGGGGATGTTCGTTCCTTTGACCTGAGCACCCGCGACTGCGACATTCGCATCAGTGGCTCAGGAGGCGCAGAAGTATTCGTTGATGGAGGATTTCTCGACGTGAGTATCACCGGTAGTGGAGATGTGCGCTACAAAGGTAGCCCAAGTGACATTGACTCAAGTATCAGCGGTTCTGGTAATTTGATTAATGCGAATTGATAATGTGTTGAATGGGTCCAAGTTTGCAGTTTGAAACCCCTATTACGTGATTAGTAAAATTGATCGGATCTCAAACCTCTAACTAGGAACTTCAAACAAGATATTTTTCATCCCTTTTTTCTTGCATAGATGCCTAATATCCCTTCTGCTTGCAGGGGGGATGTTTTGTTTAGGGTAAGAATAAATTTTTATGGAAAGCCCCCGAAAAAGGCGTATTTTCCCGTGAAAATCAAAAGCTTACCAATGACCCGCCTCTTTGTCTTAGTAATTAGTTGCTGTCTGTTTTTCCTGCAGAGTTTAGCGCAAGATCCTTTAGAAATTGTCTTTAGCCATACCCGAGGGATATATGAAGATCCCTTCTCCCTGAAAATGTCCCTCAAGGGGGCAACTATATGGTATACCCTGGACGGTAGCCCCCCCCAGCCGGGTTCTGCCAACCTGTATAAGCGGCCGATAAAGATCCAGTCAAGTGCGGTTATTCGTGCCATCGGAGTGAGTAAAACGGGGGACACCTCTTCTGTGAGCACCCATACATTTTTATTGCCCAAGGCAGTCATTGAGCAGTCTGATAGCCTTCCAGGCTGGCCTATGCGGCAGGTCAATACCCATTACCGTGGTAACCCAGTGAGAATGACCTATGGGATGGATCCTACCGTCGCGCAGGATCCCCTGTATAAAGAAGACCTATTGAAAGGCTTGGGCGAGATTCCCAGCCTGGCCTTAAGTATGGCTGTCAATGATTTTGTTAAGGTCCATTTTTCAGATGCCGAACTGCCTGTTTACCTAGAGATCTTATACCCAGGGGATGAGTCAGAACCTGAAGTAGCTTTTGCAGGCCTTGAAGGGATCAGCCACAAGGATCAAAAACGCTCTTTTCGCATCTCTTTCAAGAAAAAGTACGGCGATAAAAACCTGAAGTCTCAGATTTTTAAGGACTATGACTTACTAAGTGGGCGAAGTGCTACTGATAAATTTGACCAGTTGGTACTTCGAGGAGGAACACAGCGCAGTTGGGCTCGAAGTTATTATCCTGACGAGACGGCATTCACCCGGGACCAGTGGTATCGGGATTCTCAAATAGCCCTTACGGGTATTGGAGCACATGGTGTCTTTGTCCACCTCTATATCAATGGAGTATATATGGGGCTGTATAACCTCACCGAACGGCCAGATGAAAAGTTCATGGCCAGTTATTTCAAGGGTAAGGATGAGGAATTTCACTCCTTTAACCACAATAAAACCCTAAGTGGAAAGGAAGACAGGTGGGATTATTTGTACGATACCCTGCTACAGGCAGATATCCTAAAGCCCGATGTTTACCGGGAGTTCCAGCAATACCTGGATATTTCCGCCTATTTTGACTATCTGATTATCTCTTGGATCTCTGGCATGGGAGATTGGCCAGAAAATAACTTCTACGGAGGGTACAACTTCAAAAGAGGGACTCCAATGATGTTTTTTGGTTGGGATGCAGAAGTGGCCTTGGATGAGATTCCCGAAAAGGATTTCTATGAAGCAAATCCAGGTGCCTGGGTACATCCCTATTTTAGATCGGATGAAAAACCTGAATCTGAGATAGATGAACTGTGGCATTTTGGCCGAAAGAATCCTGATTTCTTGATGGATTTTGCAGATAGGGTGTATTTACACTGCTTTGATGGAGGGGCTTTAACAGATTCCTCCCAGCGTACTCGCTGGCGCTATCTCAATCAATTTATCAGAAATGCGGTAGTTGCAGAGTCCGCAAGGTGGGGAGACGCACTTTCAGATAGTGTAACCCGTACCCGAGATATACACTGGCAGAGAGAAGTGGATAGGGTAGATAGTATGATGCAAGGGAATGTTGCTCGATTCTTGGCAGCCCTCCGAGCAGAGGGCTATTATCCAACCATTAACCCTCCCTCTGTACAATTGCAAACCGATGAATCTGGACAGGAAGAAGTAAAGATCCAACTGCGAAATCCAAACGATGGAGGAGAAATTTATTATCGTTTGGATGGCGGCGATCCGCGGGGAGAGGCTGGAATTCTTGGAATAGGTGCACAGTTGTATAAGAAGGAATTCACTTGTAAGACGGGGACGACCATCAATGCTCGAATTAAACAAGGGGATGAGTGGAGTGTATTACACGTAAGCCTTTGTCCATAGGGGGGAAATAACTTAGGCGTTTAGACAAGTAGGTAATGCTACAAAGCCCTCTTCTCTCTGGTTTTCCAGCATTTGAACATTATCCTTTTTCCTTCTTCATGCGAATTTCTACTTCAATTTCTATATCCTGTGGAGCCGTAAGATTTCCTCCAAAATAAGGAAATAGACAATAGCCCCAGGATTTACCGGGATAAGTCATCGATACCTTTTTGGGTTCTAGCCCCTCAATCTGAAAAATCGCTTCATTCTGTTGGCGTAACAACAAAAGCTGGTAGGCATGTGTTTGGTCGGTTTGGATGCTTCCCATGGTTTCGAAGGTGCGATTTCCTCCATTGTAGCGGTAAGAGAAGAGTTCCAACTTTCCTGGTTCCTCAAACAAGGGTCTCCAAGCAATCCGTAGCGAATCCTGCTGGTGAAAGCCAAAGGATATTCCCAAAAGTTTATTCAAGTCTAACCAGTCTATATTTGAATCAGGGCGCTTATACCATGCTGAGGGGAGAAAGCGAAAGCTCCCTTCTAAGCCATCGGATTTTGAGAAATACAAGGCGGGAATTCGGAAACTACTGTGTTTGCCCTTTTGAATAATGTACAGCATGAAAAACAGTTCTAGAGTAACAAAGGCGGCTAAAATCTATCTCTCCTTTTTTCCCACCATTTTCATATCGATAGTTCTGCGTTTTAAATCTGCTCCTGCAATTTCTACGCGAACCTTATCCCCGATACGGTAGGTGGTACCGGTATCATAGCCTACCAATTGATACATATCGGCTTCGTAACTGTAGTAGTCATCTTCTAGGCTTTTGATATGAACCATCCCTTCACATAGATTTTCTTCTAATTCTACAAACAACCCACTTTCGATTACTCCTGATATAATCCCATCGTATTCTTTCCCCACCTTGTCCTCCAGAAACTCTACCTGTTTGTACTTAATGGATGCACGCTCGGCTTCTGCCGCGGTACGTTCCCGCTTTGAACAATGCTTACATTGCTCTTCGAGGACTACTGGATTCTCATTGTATTCTTTATTTTGATACTTGTAGAGAATTCTATGGATGAGTAGGTCGGGATACCGACGAATTGGACTGGTAAAGTGTGTATAAAATTCAAACCCCAATCCAAAATGCCCTAAATTTTGGGTAGTGTATTCCGCCTTGGCCATAGAGCGAACGGCCAGGGTTTCAATTACATTTTGTTCGGGTTTCCCCTGCACTTCCTTTAAGAGTTCATTTAGGGGCTGAGACACATTCCTAGCTTCGGCCAAGTTGGATTCATAGCCGAATTGTTTGACAAAATTTTGTAACACACCCAGCTTCTCTGTGTTGGGTCTGTCGTGTACCCGGTATATACCGGGCAGTGGAGGATTATCAAATAGTTTGGCGATGTAAGCGGCTACTTTTCTATTGGCTAGAAGCATGAAGTCCTCGATGAGTTTATGGGCATCGAAGCGCTCCTTCCTCTTTACAGATACGGGTTTGCCGTTTTCATCCAGGACAAATCTCACCTCTTCCGTGTCAAATTCTATACTGCCTTGCTTCATCCGTTTCTCGCGTAGCTTTAACGCCAAAGCGTTTAACTGTTTGAGGATCTCTGCATATGGACCATTTTGCGTGCCTACAATGTTCTCTTGTGCTTCTTCATACGAAAAACGATGATCGGAATGAATTACCGTCCGCCCAATCCACTGTTTGAGGATCTTTGCCTGTGCATCCATTTCAAAGATTGCCGAGTAGGTGAACTTATCCTCATGGGGACGGAGGCTACATACTCCGTTAGAAAGCTTCTCTGGTAACATGGGAACGGTTCGGTCCACTAAATAAACAGAAGTTGCCCGTTTGAACGCCTCTCGGTCCAGGTAGGTGTCAGGACGGACATAGTAAGAAACGTCAGCAATATGTACACCTACTTCGAAGTGCCCATTCTCCAAGACTTGAAAAGAAAGTGCGTCATCAAAGTCCTTGGCGTCTGCTGGATCAATGGTCAAGGTTACTGTATTCCGCATATCCCTTCTGCGCTTGATTTCCCGATCCAATAGCTGTTCAGGTATGTTGCGGGCTTCTTTTTCTACTTCAGGGGGGAAAGCCGGATTAAAGCCATACTGGAAAAGAATAGCGTGCATTTCGGTATTGTGCTCTCCTGCATCTCCTAGAACTTCCAGAACTTCTCCTTCTGGAGACTTTCGCTTCCAGTTGGTCATTCTCAGTAATACCTTTTGGCCATCCTTGGCCCCATTTAATTGCTTTCCAGGGATATAAAAATCTGTAGAAATTCTGGGGTCGTCCGGAAGGAAAAAGTAAGTACCAGGGAGGCCTTCTTCCACCGTACCCACGAATTCCGTCTTATTTCGTTGAACAATATCTGCAATTTTTCCCTCCGGCTGGCCGGATTTACGCTTTTTGATGATCCGAGCTTTTACGATATCTCCATTAAGGGCCTTCCCCAGTTCCTGGGGCCTTACGTATATATCATCTCCCACATCTTGTAAGATATATCCTGACCCTTTTCGTGTAACTTCAAGTTGTCCTACAATTAACTTTTCATGCTTGAGGTACCGATACTTTCCTTTGTCTAGGGGTTCAAGTTTACCAGAATCTGCAAGTCGTTGCATGAGGGACCTGAGCTTACTAACCCCTACCTCCGACCAAAGACCAGTGGCAGTGCCTACTTGTTTTGATGTGAAACTATGGTTGCGGTTGGCTTTCATGAAAGCCAGGATTTCTTTTTGAAATACCTTATCTCTGGAATTAGTTTTTTGTCTTTTGGCGGGCTTTCCCTTCCTCGTTTTTGAAGCGCTTATGCTCTTTTTTTTCTTCTTAGCCATACCCCACAAAAGTAGGTTTTTTCCCGCATAAAACAAGTTGCCCCCCTTATCGCTCTGCCTTACAAGATACCCATCCAACTTGGGTTGTTTTTATCCCATACATTCGATAGTTTTTGGCGTAATTCATTGTGTTTTGAACGCATAGATCGATTATTTGTGAACCCCATACGTTTAACTGTAAACTCTTATGAAGATTACCTACTACGGTCATTCTACCTTTTCTGTGGAAATAGCATCCAAAAGTCTCCTATTTGATCCATTCATTTCTCCTAATGAAAGGGCTTCCCATATCGACATTACCCAGATCCCAGCGGATTATGTTTTGCTCTCGCATGGACACCAGGATCACTTGGCTGATGCCAAAAGTATTCTCGACCGTACAGGTGCTTTGTTGCTTTCCAACTATGAAATTGTATCCTGGTATGGTCAGCAAGAGATAACCCATGCCCACCCTATGAACCATGGAGGTAAGAAAACCCTAGATTTTGGCTCTGTGAAATGTGTAAATGCCATCCATTCAAGTGTCCTCCCTGATGGGACCTACGGAGGGAATCCCATGGGATTTGTCATTGAATCAGCAGAAGGAAGCTTCTATTATTCTGGGGATACAGCGCTTACCTATGATATGAAGCTGCTGGGAGAGTTTCACCAGATCGATTTTGCCATCCTGTGTATTGGTGACAATTTTACGATGGGAGTGGAAGATGCCATTCACGCCGCAGAGTTTGTTGGTTGCGACAAGGTGATAGGAATGCACTATGATACCTTTGGATATATCAAAATAGATCACCAAGCTGCAAAAGAAGCCTTCGCTAAAGCGGGAAAAAGCCTGTACCTTATGGGAATAGGAGATAGTATGGAAATATAGGGGGAATATGGCTACATTATTGACATAACATGACAAATGATATTCCAACCTTTAACTCAAAATTCTATCTTTAGCATACATTTGAATAACACGTAATACTTTGTATAACCATGGACGAATTTGAGAAAAATTTTACCGAAACAAGAAGCTCCTCCTCAGGAGCTGTAGCCAATAAAGGAGAGCGAATTGTAGCAGCAATTATTGATATTCTTCTCGCAGGAGTTTTATCCGCATTGATTCGGAACCCTATTGCATGGGCCTTGAGTACAGGGTACCTTCTTACCCGGGATGCCCTTCCGTTTTTGGAAGGACAAAGTGTAGGGAAGAAATTATTGAACCTGAGAGCGGTCAAACGCGATGGTACTTCCCTTAACAATGACTGGGGTTCCTCCATCGTACGAAATATTACCCTAGTCATTCCGGTTATGCCACTTGTCGAGTTATTTGTATATTTAGTAAGCGATAAGCAAGAAAGACTTGGTGATCAGTTTGCCCAAACCAAGGTGATCAAGCAGTAAGTGAAATACCTAAATCCTATAATCCAAATTAATTATGGCTAAACACGAATACCAGGGGAATCCAGATTCCTTTAAACACCTTTGGGAAGATGGATATGAGTTTAAACTGAGCGAGTATATTGATCGAGGATGGAAGTTATTCAAAGAAAATTCATCCAATTTTGTTGTCTTTGCACTTATATATTCTTTAGCGGGAGCTGCATTTGAAGTATTGGGCGTAAATGATGCGATTGGGGGCATTTTTCAGTTTATGATTGGAGCTCCGCTTACAGCGGGATTTTATATCGTGGCAGATAAGATTGCTCGGAAAGAGCCCACTGAATTTGGCGACTTCTTTAAAGGATTTGACCATTTTGTCCAGTTAATACTAGGAAACCTTACCTATGGGTTTTTGGTGGTTTTGGGAATGGTACTTCTGTTCTTTCCTGGAATCTATTTGGCTGTTGCCTTTGCTATTTGGGTCCCATTCGTCATTTTTGAAGACCTCAACTTTTGGGATGCCCTCCAAACTAGCCGTAAGGTTGTTACCAAAAATTGGTGGAACTTTCTTCTGTTGATGCTTGTGTTAGGAGGGATTGCCCTATTGGGAATTCTAGCACTGGTGGTTGGAATTTTTGTTGCGATACCAGTGATTCACTGTATTGCCTACGCAGTATATGAAGACATTGTAGCTCGCAAAAGTTCTTCCTATCAAGATAAGATTGATGAAATTGGTATTGAGGTAGAAGAGATTACCGACTTCGATGATGTATAAGCACACAATAGGCTGAAATTGAGCCCTAATGGCAGGAAGCGAGAAGCCAGCTAGTAGCGGGTCGGGTTGAGAAATAAGCAACGTATGGGATTGAATGAATATCCTTCTATTTTCTCTCCTCCCAATTAAGCAATCTGGCCTCTCGCTTCTCATACTTAAAATATATTCCCGAATCCTCAGAAAAACCCTTACATTTGCACAAATTTTTGTGTAAATGCCAGTAGATCCTTCCATTAAATCCGTACTGATTATAGGTAGCGGGCCGATTATTATCGGCCAAGCGTGTGAATTTGACTATTCTGGATCCCAGGCTTCTCTTGCCTTAAAAGAAGAAGGTATCCGTGTGGTTCTGGTCAATTCTAACCCCGCTACGATAATGACCGATCCAGTTACTGCTGATAAAGTGTATCTTTTGCCTTTGGAGGTGGAATCGATTCGGACCATCCTCAAAGCTGAAAAAATTGATGCAGTGCTTCCTACTATGGGAGGGCAAACAGCCCTTAATTTATGTGTCAATTGCCAAAAAGCAGGGCTCTGGGACGAATTCGGTGTGCGGATTTTAGGATCAGAAATTGCCGCCATCCAGCAAGCTGAGGACAGAGAAGCCTTTCGCGTACTCATGAAAGAGTTGGGGATAGCTGTCCCCAAATCTGAAATAGCCAACTCCTTTTTAAAGGGAAAAGAGATCGCTCAACGAATTGGGTTTCCTTTGGTCATACGTCCTTCCTACACCTTAGGAGGAACGGGGGGAGCCTTTGTAAATGAGGAGCAGGACTATGATGTATTGCTTACTCGAGGGCTGGAAGCCAGCCCTGTCCATGAGGTCTTGGTGGAAGAGAGTATCTTTGGGTGGAAAGAGTATGAGTTGGAGGTAATGCGCGATCGTGCGGGGAACAAAATTGTGGTATGTACCATTGAAAACGTAGACCCAATGGGAATCCATACAGGAGATTCTATCACAGTAGCTCCAGCTATGACCCTCTCCGACACTGCTTACCAAGAAATGCGAAATTATGCTTTTGAGGTAATGGATGCCCTGGGAGAATTTGCAGGAGGCTGTAACGTACAGTTCTCCCTTGACCCCAAAACAGACCGGATCATCATTATCGAAATTAATCCTCGTGTCTCGAGATCTTCAGCTCTAGCATCAAAAGCCACAGGATATCCCATTGCGCGAATCGCTGCAAAACTAGCTGTAGGGTATCGATTAGATGAGCTTGATAATCAAATTACTGAAAATACTTCAGCCTTTTTTGAACCGACACTAGATTACGTTATCATAAAGATTCCTCGCTGGAATTTTTCCAAATTTCCTGGTGCAGACGCTGTTTTGGGACTCCAAATGAAGGCAGTAGGAGAGGTAATGGGAATAGGTAGGAGTTTCAACGAAGCCTTACAGAAAGCCTGTCAATCCCTAGAAATCGGTCGAAATGGAATGGGAGCTGATGGCAAGGAACTCAGCGACCTGGAGCAAATTATGCATAGCCTGAAGTTTCCTTCAGCAGAGAGGATCTTTCACGTCAAAGATGCCATGCACTTGGGTGTTCCCCTCAAAGCCATATTTGAGAGCACCAAAATTGACATGTGGTTCCTGCGTCAGATCGAATATTTAGTTCTACTAGAAAAGGAAATGGCACGCTACACCCTGGCCACTATCCCTAAAGAACTTTTGGTTGAGGTTAAGCAAAATGGCTACGCAGACAGGCAAATAGCCCATGTGCTTCGCTGCATGGAAAGTGATGTATACAAAAAGCGAAAGGAACTGGGAATCGAACGCGTATACAAACTTGTAGATACCTGTGCAGCCGAATTTAGGGCCAAGACCCCTTACTACTATTCCACCGTAGGAGAAGAGAATGATTCCGTAGTTTCGGACCGAAAAAAGGTCGTAATTTTTGGTTCTGGACCGAATCGCATTGGTCAAGGGATCGAATTCGACTATTGCTGTGTGCATGGGGTACTCGCAGCCCGTGAGGTGGATTTTGAAACTATCATGATCAACTGTAATCCAGAAACGGTTTCGACAGACTTTAACATTTCTGATAAACTCTACTTCGAACCTGTATTTTGGGAACACATTTATAATATTATTGAGTATGAAAAGCCCGAAGGGGTTATCGTTCAGCTAGGGGGCCAGACTGCCCTAAAGCTTGCCGAAAAACTCAATCGCTATGACATTCCGATACTCGGTACCAGCTTCGATATGATGGATATGGCTGAGGATAGGGGGCGATTTTCTGAGCTTTTGCGGGACTTGGATATCCCTTATCCCCGATTTGGCGTTGCTGAAAATGCAGAAGAAGCCATTGCCATCGCAAAGGAGGTAGGCTATCCTGTACTGGTTCGTCCTTCTTATGTTCTGGGAGGGCAGGATATGCGTATCGTAATCAATGACGATGAACTTACCCGCCATGTGATTAAAGTCTTGGGGCAAGTTCCTGGGAACAAGGTACTAATCGACCACTTTCTGGATGGAGGCATTGAAACGGAATTAGATGCTATCTGCGATGGGAAGGATTTTCAAGTGGTGGGAATCATGGAACACATAGAGCCTGCAGGTATCCACTCCGGTGACTCCATGGCAGTCCTGCCGCCCTTCGACCTTAGTCCCAAACTTATAAAGGAAATGGAGACCATAGGTAAGAAGATTGCCTTGGCCATGCAGATCAAAGGTTTGATCAATATTCAGTTTGCCATCAAAGACGATACCGTGTACGTGATTGAGGCCAATCCCCGTGCCTCTCGAACGGTTCCCTTTATCGCAAAAGCACACGAAATTCCCTACGTAAATTACGCTACCAAAATCATGCTTGGAACGCATACCTTGAAAGATTTCAATTTCAAGCCCAAACTCAAAGGGTATGCCATTAAGGTTCCCGTATTCTCCTTTAATAAATTCCCCAATGTAGACAAGCGTTTGGGGCCTGAAATGAAATCAACAGGTGAATCCATTCACTTTATAAAAGATCTAAAAGATCCCTTCTTCGTGAAGGCATATAACGAACGGAACATGTTCTTGTCGAGGTAGAGGGGAAAAAACCCCTTTTGCAGAGGCAACAAACCTCCAAGATCTTCTTCGGATGAGCGTCATTTTTTACTGCTACGGCAGGAAAGAATGACGCTCACTCTACTATTTTTTTTCGCCGAAACAAGTAAGATTGACTGGGAAAGAACGAGCTACTTTGGTAGGCGTGGATAAGATAATTATTTAGGACGTAGAAAATGGGCAGAAAGCAAAATCGATTTTTTTCCGAATCTTAGATACTTCCTCTCGATAATTTACTCTCAATCAATTTTGTACAAATAATCTCCTTCTCCTGGAAGGAGGCTTTCAACTTTTTCTCCCAAAATTCATCTTTGAGGAGGTTGTTGGATTAAACGCAAGAGATAGCTGGCCTAGATAGGGAAGATTTTTTGTATCCGAATATTTACCTATTCCCATGTGCTGTAACTAATGAATAAATCCTCAAATGGATACCCAAGAGTGTATGTTAAACCTTGGTGTTCCATGATTTATAAAAAGTTATTATTAAATAATATGTAAATAATTTTTTACGAAAAAATTAGAACAACACAAGAAAAAACTTAGCTTATGTATGCCCTCTCCATAAGATTTTTTGCAAGGTGCCAGCACACATTCTGTTTGAGAGAACAAAATACAGGGGATTCCGAACCTTCTGAGCAGTTCATTGGGGAGGATGTGCAAGCCAACCATGAAATTCTCCGAATTTTACCTGAGTCTGTTCTTACAGACTTGGGAGGGAATAAGGATTATCCCCTTCTTTCCCAAAAACCCATTATTTCCTTTACCTCTACCGTCTCTGCCCATCCTTCCCAGGCACAAGAGGATGGGTCTTCCACACAATTCTATCCACCTGGCACGGTACTCGCAGATATACATATGGAGATTGGTCCTAAGCCCAACCCCAATGGGATCTTACTTGTATCCAAGCCGGAGGAGGCAGAGCGTCAACATACCTCAGCAAATGGCAAAGTAAAAGGGGAAGTACCTGAAAAATTAAATGGAAAGGCCCGTAAGCGACAAAGAGATAAACGAAACGAACAGCGAAGTAATAAAAGCATAACCCTTTGTCAAGGGCAATTGCAGATGTCAGTAGGGGAAAAAGGAGAACTTCTCCTCCGAAAAATTAGGAACCTTCCTCCAGGCCAACAGGTAAATCGAATTAGGTTTACCATAAGTTTTCGCTATGCAGAAGGGGGGATAGGGTATAAGACGACCTTTGTGCTTCACATCCGGAAAGACCAAGATGCCCCAGGTGTACACCCCTTATTCAGGGGTATCATTGACTTTGGCTCAGATGCGATACAAATGTGCCTGATTCAACCCAATGGAAATCAGGATGACATTGATATTCTCGATAAAATCACACACCATTTTTTGGGATATGCTCCAGGAGCGTCAAGAGGTAGGGATCTATTTTTTCAGGAAATCGAGGGGAAGCTTAAAATCTTCAAGAATGAAATTTTTATCAAGCAAGAAGGAGGGAAGTCTGTCCCTAACGAGCCACCAGGGGGAGGCAGAAGAAATGGGTCTAAAAAGGTACCCACAAAGAAAATTGCCAAAGACTGGGAAGAACTAGTAAGCATCCTCACCTCCAAGCATATGGATTACAAGGGGAGGTTTCTGGCTCCCAACTTGAAGTTGGTAATTCTTGAAAATTTTTTCGATAAAAGCATCTATTTCAATAAACATACTGATAATCCCGATCCAAGAGGATCAAACGAAGTTACCTTCTCTGGATTGCGAGACTACATATATCGAATTGCCCTGAACAAATTCTTGCACACCTTATTCAAGGTGACACGTGCTAAGGTATCACCCAATTACCACCCCTATTTTCACCTTACCCTGCTTGTTCCAAATGTTTATCGCCAAGAACTCATAAGTAAGCTAATGAAGTGGCTGGCGGAAGATTGGCAAACTACGCTGTACAAAACCTATAAGTTCAGCGGCTTGGAAGTACAGGTAATGTCAGAAAGTGATGCCACCTTCCTAGGGATGCTCAGCCAGAAAGATCTTCTCAATCCTAAATTCCAGGATAAATACCTCATCATAGACTGCGGGAAGGGAACTACGGATCTTTCTATCATTCGAGTAGATAAGGAAGGAAATAATCCATTGAATATTACCTATTCCAGCATCTATCGAGATGGAATTGTAGGAGGAGGGAACCTCATTACCTATGGCTTTATCGAAACGATTTTGGCAACCTTCTACACACAGGATGTAAAAAAACGAAGGGATTTTATGCAAAGGTACCTCCTAGATAATGACTCGCGAGAGGATATAAGTGTAATTCTTGACTTCCTGAAATTAATAGAAACGCTCAAGAGGCGATACAGCGACCCCAATACAGTCAAACTCAAACCCAGCCAAGCTCGGCAGAAGGTACTGGACTCCAATATGTACAGTAATCGGGCTAAAAATTCAGGAATTCAGGGGCAAAATCCTACGCCTAGTCTACAGGATTACCTAGATAATACCAATGGGAAAGATCCCATAAAAATCTTGAATAACTGGATGAGAAATGTGTTCCACATCGGCAATACAAATGGGGATTCAAATGAAGAGATGTATACGATTGATGATGAGGAATTTGGCTTTGTTAAAAGGGAGTATGAAGCATTGGTTAACAAGTTTTGTAAAAACCTGGAAGGAATTCAACTAAACGGGGCCTCTATAAAGTTTACAAAGATTCTATTCGCTGGAAGAGCCTTTCTCTTTGAGCCCTTTTTCCTAAAAATGAAGTCCAAGCTAAAGGAAAAGGGTTTCCTCATAGCGACAGAAGAGCAAGATAAAGACCTAATACGAGCGCTAGATCCTAAAGGAATATGCTTACATGGTGCCAGGGGACAAGAGGAAGTAAACCGCAACTCCACCTTGATTGGTATTCCCTTTGTCCATAGCAAACTGAATGGTGTCGCACATTATACAGCTGAAGTTCAACATGCTTCAACGCATGCCGGTTCTACCCTCAATGGACATAAAAAGGGAAACCTGAATGGTCGGGAAAGACATATGCTCGATAAGGAAATCGCTCCCAGCGTATTAAATGGCCATTTTCAGAGCCTTTTCAATAAAATAGTTGAAAACTTTAAGCGAATATTCATCACCCCTACCGAGGATCTACAACCAATGGACTTAAGTAAAAGTAACCTTACCTTAATAGATAATCGGTTTTTCCAGAGAGGGTCTAAATTGATCAAGCCTGGGCATAGGATAACAATCAATGGGTCCGTAGTGAACGATAAAGATTTTCGTGGGAAGAAGATTGTCCTATTCTATGGAGGAGAACGCTGGTATTACAGAACAGTAGGGAAAAACGAGGAAGTCCTTGAAACGAGACCTATTGAGTTTATTACAGACAAAACCGACCAGAATGATTCATTCCTCATAAAAACTGTATTCCCCTTCATCAATTTGGATCGAGATAAGATCCCAGTTTCCCCTGTAATAGCTGAACTTCCTCCCTCTGTGGAAAATGTTACCCAGAATGAAATAGCAAAAGAGGCTTTGTTGGAAACCAAGTACCTCTTGGAAGATGATTTGCCCGATTTTGAGGAAATTTTTGGCGAGGACGTGCTTTCAGATGATTCCCATTTGGACAAGGCTCTCGTGGGGCAATCGGAAGAAGGCCATCTGTCATACTTGGGTAAATCTACAGAGCACAGAGGAGATACTATAGCATCACCACAGAAAAGTCCCTCTCTAGAAGATGGGGTTTCTCCTTCCTCTTTGTCCCCTAGGAGAGAGGAAGAGGAGAGGTCTACGGATCAAGAAAGAACAGAAACTCCTGTTAAGGGAAGTGAGGCATCTGATAATGGCCTGGATTCCCATGAAACAAAAGAGGAAAATAATGATGAAGATCCAGACAATCCGGATGAGGAAGGAAACATCCTGGGAATTTAGTAGGACCTGTCAAGGACGAACACACACCAGTTGAAAGAATTACCATGGAAAATACAAAACGTATTCTTTTTCTACGCTCTCCTCGTGTATGGCTTCCGGTGGGAATTATCCTAGGAGGAATCCTTTGGCTATTCAGCCTTTTA
This sequence comes from Bacteroidota bacterium, assembly GCA_039197765.1. Classification (GTDB taxonomy): domain Bacteria; phylum Bacteroidota; class Bacteroidia; order J057; family J057; genus JBCCTX01. The sequence continues at coordinate 3,585 of JBCCTX010000063.1, read as the reverse complement.
CCCTTCCTATTTTCATCAGAAAAGGGAATGGCATCACAACCCGTGCAGATGGAGTCCATACCCTTAGACACCTTATTCAACTCCAATTCTCTAGCCGATAAAGCCTACTTTTTCCAGCGCGAAAGAAAACTGATCCAGTTGAGACAGATTATTCCCTGGAAGGTAGAACTCATAAGGGAAAACCAAATTAAAATTGGTTATGAAGATTATTTCTATGAACCGGCTTCTGATAATTCGGCTTTCTTCCGCGTAATTGAAGCATCTTCAGCACAATTTGAGGAGATGGTTACAGAAAACTTCGACCATATTATTTATGATGGACAAAAAAAATTCTCGGAAAAAGAAACAGGAGATAATTTCATTGGGGTAGGGGACAAGGAGAATAAAATAAATAGCATTTTGAATCAATTGGGGCTTAAAGGGCATAAGGAACTATTGTCTCTGATTAGTACGCAGCCTCAACCCACCTATGTGGAGGTCATCCTCAATTGCCTGATCTTCTCCGCTAAGGCCAACGGTAATAAGACCTATTTTATAGAGGGGGAAATCATTCCTGCAAAGGCGGAATTCGCGCTGGCTGAAAATGATGCCCTTCTGCTGAGTTCTTCCTCACTGCTCGTTCAAAAACCTGTGCGGGTTCCTCGTGAGGATCCACCTGCTCAAGAAATGAGCTTATCAGCCCTATTATCTCTCATCTTTTTACCCTTCATGATGTTTTTCATGGGAAGGGTTTATTTTCAGAAAACCGAAAAGGAGGAGGAGACAACTAACGTTCTCCCAAATGCAGCACATTTTGTCCCTGGATCAGGGCAGGTATTAGCCCTGTCAATAGAAAATGGCAACGGAGCAGTTCTTGCTCAGGGAGCTTCTGGTGATTCATCAGCAGAAAGGGTTCACATACAAACGAAACAAGGTATCAAAGACCTTGAATCCATAAAAACTAAGGAGCATTTACTGGCAGAATTGGTAGAGGGTCTCTACACAGAAGAAGGGGAAAAGGAAACTTCGAATCGTTTGCTAGAGCAAAAGATTTACGAGTTGTTCGGAGATGATATGCTTGCAAGGAGAATGTCCTCAATTGGCGATTCCATTTCCTGGCAACTCAAAGGGGTTTATGAGCTTGCCTTGGAAAATAGAAAATCTCTCCAGGAAAGCCTTGAAGGACAGCATGAGCAGCTATCGGAATCTTTAGAAAATCTCACGGGTATTCAAGCCCAAATCCTTAAATCAGGTCCTCCCTTACAGGTCGTTCAAGAAGACCTAAAAAAGGAGTTGACTGCCCTTAATCAGGATCTAATCGGAAGGGAAAAAGAACAACAAATAGCCTTTGAGAACTATATTCAGCAAATTCTGGATCGGAAAGTGGATGAATTGGAATTGGAAGTGGTGAAAACCCTACACAAGGCTGCAGAGAACCAGAATGAAGAACTCAAGGAAAGGTTAAAGCAGGAAGCTGCCTGCATTAAGAAGCTGGAAGCAACGCTTTTGGCTAGAGATCATGCGATGCAAGACCTACTGTACATTTTGGCCGCAAAGGATGTTACAACCATTTTCCCTAGCCTAACTGCACTAATGGGAAAAAAGAAATTCCAATCGGAGATTCAACACCATTTGGAGAGCCTGGGCGAGACCTCTTTATCCAAAGTTCTAGATAGGATTCAAAAGAACATCAAGCTCCTTGAGCAACCCCATTTCAAAACTAATCGCACCCTACCCTTTGAGGGAGATCTTGTAGCGTTTTTAGCGTCATACATAGAATACCTCAAAGCGTATAGGAAAATAGATTTAGATAAGGAATGGACCTCTCTTAAAAACAAGATTGTCCTAAGTGGTAGATTAAAGGATATTTTATCAGAGGAGGACGTAGAAAAAGGGCTTGACCAATTGGTCCTTGCGCATCAAAAAATAAACCATCCTCGCACGCGAGAGGAGGGATTGGAGGAACTCCTCTCAACCTTACTTCTCGAGAAATCTACCAAGGCCTCTCTATCCCATTGGCTATCGGATAAACGGACTTTGACCCGCTACTGGGAAGAAATCATGGCAGAAACCCATTCCTTAAGAGAGCCTCAGAAGTCTCGGGAGGAAATAAGAATTGATTTCATCTTACTCGTAGACCGTGTACTGTCTATGGTAGAAGAATTATCCATGTATGGGGAATCTGGGTTAAAAGAGCTAAACTTCCGGTCTCAGGTTATGAATCCATTGGTCCAGAACCTGATTTTTATCGGAATTAGGGAGGCCCTTGCCAATAAAAGTGGAGAAGGAAGTCGTGAATTAGACGACATCATATCTCAGATGATTCCCATTAGAATAAATGGAAATCCCAAATTGAGCTCCTACAGAATAACAGCTAAGGAGAGGGAGAAATTTGGGGAAATGATCGATAAGTGTAAAGAGGGAATTCGCATTAGTGGAGAAGATGAAAATGACAACCGCTATATCCGGAATCTTTACCACAGACATGGAAAATTATTTAAAAAACTGAATGTGTTGGAACCTAATCAACTCAGTGAAGATTCTATTTCTGCATTCTTTGAAGAACTGCTCAGTTTGGGAATCCATACAGTAGACTACTTAAAATATAGATCACTGCCCTCTGTAGAGCTATATGAGGAACGAATAAATATGCACCTAGTCCGTGAGGAGTTGGAGGTATATGAACTCGACCGCAAATCCTTTAAACCCTTTTCTCAAAGTCCAACCATTCCAGTGATTGCAAAGAGTATTAGGAGCCTGGCAAAAAGCGTGGGAGTGAAAAAACTAGATAGTGTATTGGTTGAAGGGGTGTATATCGCTCCTAGTGATCTCGTGAAGGATTAATTATACCTGTAAAACACGAACATCCATGAATTTTACCATCCTCATATTTTGTATTTTTTTTCTATGCCTAGCGGTACTTTATGTGCGGAAGTGGAAGGTCGCATATGTTATCATATTAGGGATCGTTGGGATATTATCTTCCTGTACAGTAGGACGATATACCCATCCCCAGTTTTCCATTTTTTCCAATGCTGACTATCATGTCCTGGAAAATCTGGGCTTGGAATTCGAAGATTCCCTATACATCGCCAATGAATTCTTTCCTGAAATGGCCTTTCTGGAACAGAAATATGGCCAACTGGTATTGGCTGCGGATCCAGATAGCATCCAATATTCTTACCTACGGACGCACAATTTTCACGAACCCATTTTTGTACAGCATCCAAGGGTTACAACTGGATACACATTGGAAAATGCAAGTTATCCCTACGATATTTCGACGGGATTTGAGGTAGGGAGATATATTGAGGACTTTCCATCACCCTATCCCTGGTTAACAGTAGAGATAGTAGAGCAGGAGGGAACCCCTCCTACGTCTTGGGTGGATACCTATCTGGGAAATAATAGGGAATTCCCTGGTTTACGGGATAGTTGTACCTATAGAATTACCTACTGGCGTGAAACCATTCACAAAAAAGTAAACGGAAAAGACACCCTTACCACCATTTCCGTTGATCCGACTACCTACATTAGCAGGTTTAGCCGGAGGTTGAACATTGGACTAGCATTGGGAAGCATACTTCAAGAATCCAATAATATTAC
>JBCCTX010000062.1:0-27431 GCA_039197765.1 Bacteroidota bacterium | reverse complement strand
GTGAGTTCTCCAATTGAAGCGCCCAAAGCAGCATGAGTCAGGGTATCCATAGAGTAAGTTGGAGTTTATGGGTTAGTAGGAAATAAGTATTAGGTATTGGATTCGTTCCATTTTATGGGCCAACTCCTTTCAAACAAAAAGACACTACCTAAACACAGGAAACATACGAGAAGTTTCGCCCCAGAAATCCAGGGCATATTTTCTGTTGGCCCTATGCGGTGATTGATATAAAATGCCAATAAGAAAAGACACGCCAGTAAGCCTATTCTACCTATTCTATATGGAATAGGATAGTTTTTCTGCCCTGTTGTATAGGCTAATAAGGCCATAAGGGCAAAACAAATCAATGCCCCCCAAGCGCTTGCATAAAATCCGAATTGGGGGATTCCAAAATAGTTTATGGCGAAGACGCAAATAGCGCCAAGGCTTGTGAACAGTAAGGCATAACGGGTTTGCTTGGTAATTTTGAACCAGATACTAAAATTGAAATACATACCATTCAGCACATAGGCAAATAATAAAATGGGGACAACCGGGAGCCCAAGCCAATAGCTATCATCAATAAAATATATAGGCGCCTCTGCCAAGCCTAGACTGAGGTCAAAGGAAATAATTTCTGAGGCAAAGGAACTAATGAATAAAAAGCCCGCAAGGGTGGCAAGGGTATAATAGTGAAATACTCTGGCAAAAGTTTGAGGGGATTCCTTGTCCTGAGCTGAACGAAAGAAGAAAGGTTCAGCTGCATATCGATAGGCTTGGGTAAAAAGTGCAATAAATATTGCTAGCTTATAGATTGCCTGATAAATCCCTAGTAATTGATCACCAGAATAATTTCCGCCTAAAAAAGGGTAATCTTCTTGCCACAAATAAGGGATCATCAACCTGTCAAGCATTTGATTTGCAGTGCCTGCAAGACCTGCAAGCATAATAAATCCTCCATAATTTAGCATTTTCCTCAAGAGTTTTGGATCCCATAGAAGTCCTAGCGGAGGATTGGAAAGCAGGGCAAGGAGTGTCTTTGCTACGGATCCAAGAATATTTGCCAAAAATACGTATTCTAACCCTTTGCCCATAACGAGTAGAAAGAGGAAGTTAAAGCCAATATTGATGAAAATGCTTACCAAGGTGATAAGGGCAAAGCGGGTGGCTCGCTCCTGGTGCCGGAGCATTGCCATAGGGAGGGCAGCCAAAGCATCAAGTGCCAAAATGATCCCTACATAGATGAGGATCCGGGAGTAATCTGGATATCCTAGAAAAGAGGCTATAGGTTGGTAAAAGGAAAGAATTATGGCTAATAACAGGGTAGAAAGAGCCAAAATCCAAGTAAAGGCTTGGCTGTATATTTGATTACTATTTCCTTTGTCCTGAATAAATCGGAAAAAGGTCGTTTCCATGCCGAATGTAAGTACTACATTTAAAAATGCAGTTTGAGCATAGAAATAGCCGATGACCCCATACTGCCCCGTCTGAAAAACCCGTGTATGCAAGGGGACCAAAAGGAGATTAATCATCCTCCCTAGGATCGAGCTTACTCCATAAATGGCCGTTTGCCCAGCAAGTTTCTTCAAAACCCCCATAGTCGGCATTCCCTTTGGCGAAAGAAAACAGCTTTTTTGATTAGGTCCAAAAAAATGTAAGGATCAATCTGTCAAAAAGAATAGATCGAGATTTTACCCTTTCAAAATTCAGGAGTAAATTCGCCTGCCTTTAGCCCATATTTTCACCTCGTTAATGATGATTTACTATGGCAAATAAAGCACTCTGGGGGATTGACTTAGGGGGGACTAAAATAGAAGTAGTGGTAATGGAATACCTAGACCCCCATGCAGTTCTCTTGAGGGACCGGATTCCTACTGAAGCTGCTAAAGGGTATGCACACATTCTGTCTCAGATCCATACCTTGATAGAGAACGCTTCTCAAAAAATAGGTGTGAGGCCTAGCGTCATTGGAATTGGCACACCAGGAGCTATGGACCCCTACTCAGGGACGATGAAGAATAGCAATACTACCGTATTAAATGGAAAGCCCTTCCGCCCGGATTTAGCAGAAAAACTAGGAATACCCGTCCATATGGCAAATGATGCAAATTGCTTTGCGCTAGCAGAAGCGAGAATGGGGGCAGTAGCACAGAATGTCCCAAATGCCAAAGTAGTATTTGGAATCATTATGGGAACAGGGGTCGGAGGAGGAGTTGTGTATAAAGGAGAAGTCTGGAATGGAAATCAGGGGATTGGGGGAGAATGGGGGCATAATTTTCTACATGAATCAGGAGGGCAATGCTATTGTGGTAAGGTAGGGTGTGTGGAAACCGTGATTTCGGGAACAGGCCTTCAAAAGTATTACAAGCAACAAACAGGGGAATTTAGAAAACTAAAAGAGATTTTGAAGCGGCATGAGCAGGGAATAGATGAGTATGCTACGGCAACTATTGAGCGATTGATTACCTATTTTGGAATTGGGGTCTCTTCGATCATAAACTTGTTGGATCCAGATGTGATTGTAATTGGTGGAGGAGTAGGAAATATCGATCTCCTTTATGATGAAGGATTAAGATCCATTGAAAAGTATGTATTTAATCCAAAGCTCCGAACACCGGTAATCAAGCCCCTATTGGGAGATAGTGCAGGTGTATTCGGGGCAGCAGCCCTTGTAGAAGGAATTTGAAATTCTATACTTTGGGCCTGGAGAAAAGTTTAATTTTTGAAATGGTTTTAGCGAATGAACACTTCAAATAGACCGTTTACAAGGCTTAGTAATCAATTACCGAGGACAAACTTTGTTTTTCGAAAAGAAATCTTTCATTTTTGCATGAATTTTCAAATTACAATTTAATCTCCGTATTTAATATGCCTTATCTTTTTACCTCTGAATCTGTTTCTGAAGGACATCCCGACAAAGTAGCCGATCAGATATCTGATGCAGTATTGGATGCAATGCTACGTGAAGATCCCTCCTCTCGATGTGCCTGTGAAACCCTTGTTACCACAGGGCTAGTTGTCCTGGCCGGAGAGATTAGAACACAAGCTCAAGTTGATCTCCAAAAAGTTGTAAGAGAAACCATTGAGCACATTGGATATACTTCTGATGATTACAAGTTTAGTGCCTCCTCATGTGCAGTCATGTCTTCTCTACACGAGCAGTCGGCAGATATCGCTAGAGGGGTAGACAACGTTTCGGAGGAAGCGCAAGGAGCAGGAGACCAGGGAATGATGTTTGGCTATGCTACGAATGAAACTCCAGAATACATGCCTATGGCACTGGCCTTTTCCCATAGACTCGTGCAGACCCTAGCCTACATTCGGAAAAATGAGCCTCATCTTATTCCCTACCTCAGGCCGGATTCCAAATCCCAAGTAACGATAGAGTACGGGGATGATGGCAAACCCTTTCGCGTTCACACCATAGTAGTTTCTACCCAGCATGATGACTTCATCACGCCAGAGAATGATTCTGCTGAAGCCCAAGCAGATGCTGACCAAAAAATGCTCACCAAGATCCGCGAAGATATCATTGAACACCTAATTCCCCGGGTCATTCCCAAGGAACTGCTCAAGGATACTACCTACCATATCAATCCTACTGGAAAGTTTGTGATCGGAGGACCTCATGGAGATGCAGGATTGACTGGGAGAAAAATAATCGTAGATACCTATGGGGGAAAAGGAGCCCATGGGGGAGGGGCATTTTCAGGAAAGGACTCCTCCAAAGTTGATAGAAGTGCTGCATATGCGTCAAGACATATAGCCAAAAACTTGGTAGCTGCTGGAGTAGCGGATGAGGTGTTGGTGCAATTGGCATATGCGATAGGGGTTGCAGAACCTGTATCTATCAATGTCAATACCTACAATACTTCCCATGTCAACCTTTCTGATTCCGAAATTGCAGAAAAGGTAGCCGCTAACATTTCCTGTACGCCTGCAGCTATTGTAAAGCGATTGGGATTAAGGAATCCTATCTTTGGCCCTACGGCAGCCTATGGCCATATGGGAAGAGAGAGTTATAACCAAGAGATACCGGTAAATTATGTGAAGGTGCAAGCTAATGGTAGCTCCAAAAACGTTATGCATCAAGAAGAAATGAAAAAGGTAGACTTTTTTAGTTGGGAGAAACTGGACTTGGTAGATACGTTTAAGGCCATTTTTGGCCTGTAAAATCCCATCTAAGGCCTAATAAACTCTTTACACGCGAGTCATTCTGGAATTCAGGATGACTCGCGTTTCTATATAAACATTGTCCTACAAATTTGCGTATATCGTGTCTATGAAACTACGGTTCTTTTCAAAGGTATTCAGTTCCTTAGGAATGCTTGCTTATCTTTTGGTAGGATGTCAAACGGAATCTGGAAGGGAGAAGGTTTGGGACTTACACATTCAAGATCAAGGCCTTTCCTTTATTTCTATTGGAGACCGATATACCCGCCTAGACAGTTTGGATATTCCGTACAAACTGACCGAGACCGCTTATACCCAAGAACAAGGCTATATTTGGTTAGTTCGGGAAATGTTTCTGGATTCTGGAAAAGTTACCTTTGAAGGAAATTATTTTAAGGAGGAGAGTCTTAACGAAACCGACATTCAGAATAGCCATCTAAACCGTATTAGAATAGAGTCCCCTCAACTTTCCCTGCCCAACGGAATAAAAACAGGCATGACTTTCAAAAAACTCAAGGAAAAGTTAAATGATGCTGAACTTGAGCTGATTCTTTTAAATGACTACAATATTATAGACATATCTGCACCAGAGGTTTCAAATGCGCATTTTCTCTTCCCCTGCCCAGATACACTTTCTGTTGATTCCTCTTCCATAGTCGTTCAGCTACCTCCTACAAGCCTGCCAGAAAATAGTTTAATGGAAGCGATTGTGATCTTATAAAAAGGGAAAAATAAGGATTGGAAAGGGGCATTCCTTAATGTTCTGCAACCAAAAAGAGAAAGCGTTTCAGGGGATATCCTACTCCTTTAATTTTGACATCAGTTCCTTCAACAGGTTCATATCTGCATTGCTTGGAGAAATAGCTGTGTAGTTTCCTCTACCCTTTTGTGTTAATTTCTTCAATTTGCTGGTGGACTTATCCCCATCTCTCTGTCCATAGTTAAATACACTTAACCTAATATCAGCTTTGGAGTAGTGTTGGACCATTTTCAACATTTTGGCATCGATGGTAAAAAGGCCGTCTGTAGCCAGAATAATTCGATTATTCCCATTTTGGATGAAGTGATCATTTGCCATTCTATAGGCGAGCCTAAGGCCCTGACCGAGGTCTGTAGAACCTTCTGGGAGAAGTTTATCCAAAGAGGCGATGATTTGCTCTTGAGAATTGAGAGAGGTAGGAGAAAGTATTACCTCTGCTTTTCCAGCAAAAGTGACAAGGGTTACGGTATCTACTGGCCGCAGGATCGGTAGCACATTCAACAAAGACCTTCTTAATAGGGGAAGCTTATCCTCATCCCGCATAGATTTGGAAATATCGAGGAGAAATACGAGATGTGAAGGGGCAAAGGCATCTAGTGAAATCTCAGATATGGGTAAGTCTGACTTGAGTGGGAGATTACTTGGGTCGGGAAGGTCCAGGCGATTACTGGTAGGTTGAATGTATTTAAACAAGAAGGGTTGCTGCGGAAATAATAACCAATCCTGGCCTGAGCTTTTTACGAACTTATTATAGAATACTGTGGATTGATTGGAGTGATAGGTAATTCGTACAAATGTCAGTTGGTCATCTAACAATTCTACTCGTAAATCAGATACTTTTGAATAGAGCCTTTGACCTGCTTCAAGCGCTTTTTCAAGAGAACTACTAAGTTCTTTTCTTTTCGAGGGAATACTCGCCACTAAAGGGTCGCCATGTACCTCGAGTGTTTCTTGTAAATTTTCTACTAGGCCACGTAGATTGACGGTATTGGAATCTTCTGGGTGAAAATAGTGGTACTTTACCTCTGAAAGTACCTTTTGGCTTGCTTGGAAGTTTTCTAGCGTAGAATTATATACGCGCTGCCAGGAAGGAGCTACTTTGTATTGGAAATCAGCATAACACGTAAGCGTAAGGGTATAAATTTTCAATACTTGTTTATCCATCTTCTGATAGAGTCCTTCAAATTCAGAAAGGATAGTTTGCGACAACTCTAAGTTATCCTCCCGATACAGCTGCTTTTCCAAGTAAGATGTAAGCGACTCACGCAAAACTTGCATTTCGATCAAGGTGGTTTGAAGTTCTGCTAAACCATCCGCTAGAGCTTCCCGATTGCTATTGGGTAAATGTTTCAGCTTAGCTTCGGTCTCTCGAAAAAGTTTTGTGGGAACTTCAAAGTTATTGGTAGAAATACTCAGATTGCCATTTTTGGCGTAGTTCTCGAAGTCCACCCCATTGTAGTAGTTGGCATGCATATTATAAGCTACAAGGCCCTGCTGGAGCCACCTAGTTAAGAAAACGGTTTCGTTTACATATTCGATACATGCATTTAAGGCGTCAAGTTCTTTGGGTAAGATTTTAGAAGATGTATGTAAGGGGTCTGAAAAATCCTGATAGGATTTTTCAGGATGGGCATTAACTGATAATAGCCCTAAATGTAAAATGAGCAGCAAAAACCTAAGAAGACCCACTTTCATATTCTTCTCTTCGCCTATTAGAAACGGTGAAAATTGAAAAAAATTTCCCTTATTTTCGAACTCGGAATGGAGAATGGGGAAAAAATGAGTGTAATCCGACAAAACAAGAATTTGTTTCGTAGGGCATGTTTTTGGCAACATCTCTAATTTGCAATTTTTTTTAGGGGTTTCAATAATTTATTTCATGAAAAATAACTGGTGGAAAGAAGGGATAATCTATCAGATTTATCCACGTAGTTTTTGTGATCTTAACCAGGATGGGGTTGGAGACTTACAGGGAATTATTAGCAAACTGGACTACTTAAAAAACCTTGGTGTCGACATCATTTGGCTCAGCCCAATATATAACTCTCCCAACGATGACAATGGCTATGATATAAGCGACTATCGAAATATCATGGAAGAGTTTGGTACCATGAAAGATTTCGACGTACTACTCTCGGAGATCCATAAGCGTGATATGCGTCTGCTGATGGACTTGGTTGTAAACCATTCTTCGGATGAACATGAGTGGTTCCAGCAATCGCGAAGTTCCCAGGATAATCCATACAGAGACTATTATTATTGGTCCAATGGCGAGAAGGAGTCTCCACCAACAAATTGGAAATCATTTTTTGGGGGATCTGCCTGGGAATGGGATGAAACGACCCAAGCTTATTACCTTCACTTATTTTCTAAAAAGCAACCAGACCTTAATTGGGAGAATCCCAAACTCCGGCAGGAAGTATATAGCTTGATGCGATTTTGGTTGGATAAGGGAGTGGATGGATTTAGAATGGATGTGTTTTCCCTTTTCTCCAAAAGATTACCCTTTGAAGACGCGGATTTTTCTGACTTTACCCAAGCCATAAAAGAGGTATACGCCAATGGCCCCAGGATTCATGAATTCCTAAGCGAAATGTACGAAGAGGTATTTAGCAACTACGATATGGTGAGCGTCGGTGAAGGAGTAGGAATTGACAAACACAAGGTGATGGATTACGTTTCAAGTGAACGGAAGGAAATAGACATGATTTACCATTTTGACCATATGTTTATTGACCATGGTCATGGAGGACGTTTTGATCCCAAACCTTGGACCACTGAAACCTTTTTTGAGATCTTCTTTGCTTGGGATGCGACCTTGCAGTCTACTGGATGGGGGAGTATTTATCTTGGGAACCACGATTTTCCGAGGATGGTCTCCAGGTTTGGAGATGATGGCCCTTTTTGGCAAGAATCTGCTAAGTTATTGGCTATATTAATCATGACCTTGAGAGGGACTCCCACTATTTACCAGGGAGATGAAATTGGAATGAAAAATGTTCCCTTTGAGAAATTTGAGGAATATAGGGATATCGAGTTTATTAACGCTTACAGAGAAGCAAAAGAAAAAGGAGAGGATATGCACCATTTTCTTGAGATTGCCAACAACCAAGCAAGAGATCATGCCCGCACTCCTATGCAGTGGAATTCAAAGCCCAATGGAGGGTTTTCCCAAGTTGAGCCTTGGATTCGCCCCCATCCCGCCTTTTCCGATATCAATGTAGAAAAACAGGTCAATGAATCTGATTCGGTTCTTTCTTTCTATAAGTCAGTCATTACCCTTCGCAAATCTCATTTGGCCCTTGTCTATGGAGAACAAATCCGCTTGTCCACTGGAAACCCTACTATTTTGGGCTTTGAACGAAGTTGGGAAGGAAAGACGCTTCGAATTGTCCTAAATTTTTCCTCGCTTGAGCAAAACCACAAACTAGAAGAATCGAATTGGCAGCCAATTTTTGGAAATAACTATCCCAAGCATGAGCCTCTGGAAGGTAAGCTTAGGCCGTGGGAAGGGATCGTTTGGATAAAGGAATAATTGGCTGTTCCAATAAGATAGAAAGCTCATTCCTAAACCCACCTAGGAATGGTAATTTGCTTTACCCATAAATTATCTTTCTTTTAAATAAAGGGTATGTCGGGTATTCACTAATGGGGAATACCCGATATTCGATTAATGGTTTTATATAAAAGAATAGTCACTGTAATATTATAAATCATTTTATTAGAGTAGAATAAAACATTTAGTTGCACCCTTCGTTGATTCCTTAAGTGCAATTTTTTGTGCAAGTGATTAGCAAATTGATTTACATGAGAGCTGCTGTATCTGATAGAAAAAATCTTGTTTCTTTCTTGTCTGTTTTCTCCTTGCTTTTAGTTGCATTCGATTTTCCTTTTCGAGAAACTCATAAGATATATCCTCAGCCAGAATACTCCCCCCCCTATTTTATTTGTGAAGGTGTTACAAACCTAGCTTTAGGAAAAACTACCGAGCAATCCAGCGATTTTGGATTGGGTGTATCTTCTATTGCAGTGGATGGAATAACACAAGGAAACATTGGGCCGAGTGAGGCCAATCCTACCATTTCCCATACGGGCCTTGAACCTGAGGCTTGGTGGCAGGTGGATTTGGGTGCTGTTTCGGAAATGGATACCCTCAAGATTTTCAACCGAACCGATTGCTGTCAAACACGGCTCGGTAATTTCTATTTCTTCTCATCGCTTACACCTATTCCGGCTACTGCAACCTTGTCGGATCTTCGTTTAGATCCCAATGTTCAGGAGCTGTTTTACGAGGGAACGGTGGATAGCTTACTTGTGCTACCCATTGATTTTATAGGCCAATTTGTTAGAATTCAACTTTCCAGTACCGAAAATACCCCCCTTCATTTCAAGGAAGTTGAAATCCTAGGGTGTTCCGCCGTCGAGTCCCCTGATCCCTGTGAGGTTACCATTGACCAGACCATCTTGGCCAATCCCTCTGATTGTGAGGCTACTGATGGTTCCATCACCATTTTGGCAACAGGCGATAGTTTGGAGTATAGCATTGATGAAGGAGTAACCTTTCAGAGTTCAAATCAATTTGATACCCTTTCTAAAGGTATTTATGAAGTTCAAGTAAGGAGAAAAAATAGCGTTACCTGTGCAGCCATTGATAGGATTACCTTATTAGATCCAGAGGGTTGCTCAGGCCTATGTGTAGATCCTGAGAATGTAGCCCTGGGAAAGCCAGCAAGTATGTCCTCTCTATACGGAGATGGGCTTCCACCGTTAATTGTAGATGGAGATACGACGGGTTCTACTCCGTGGGGAGCTGAGGCAGATCTTGTACATACAGATACAATTGATTTTGATTCATGGGTAGAGGTCGATCTGGACAGTTTATATGATGTAAAAGAAATAGTGGTATATGCCCGAGAAGACTGCTGTCCTAGCCATTTAAACAACTTTGTCGTGCTGGCATCTGCTGAACCCTATGATACCACGCTTACAGTTGAAGAACTCGTCTTGCAGCCTGGGATATACGCCGATAGTTTTCCAGGCTTTGCTCCCTTAGGAGTAGGGGCTCACTTTCAACTACCCGAAGGATTCCAGGCTCGCTATATCAGAGTTATGTCAGCAGACTCCTCTTACTTGGTTATTGCAGAACTCGCAGTATTTGGATGTCTTCCTGACCTGTGTACAGTAGAATTGGACTCTGTACTACACACTGATGTGACAGATTGTAGTTTGGAGGATGGATCCATTTTGTTGTTTCCATTTGCTGATACCCTTGAATATAGTGTAGATGGAGGGGTAAGCTTCCAAGATACAAGTAGCTTTTCCGGCTTAGCCGCTGGAACCTACATAGTGGCCATAAGAGAGAAAAATCTTCCTGCATGTATTCTCATAGATACAGTAGAAATTCTATCTCCAAGTGTCCCTATTATTGAAACGATTATTTCAACGGAACCCTCCTCTTGCGATCTACCAGATGGCTCTATTTCAATTGAGGCTACCGGAGATAGTCTGGAGTTTAGCATTAATGGAGGAGAAACTTTTCAAAACCTCAACATATTTACAGGTTTGGTCCCAGGAGTCTATCCAATATTAGTTAGAGAAGTAGGGACTCAAACTTGTGTAGCCTCTGAAGTAGCTACCTTATCGATCGGAACGGGAATTACCCTTGATTCGGTTATTGTCACCCAACCAAGTGATTGTGGTATTTCTGATGGCAGGGTGGAAGTACTTGCTATTGGAGATAGCCTGGATTACAGTATTGATGGAGGAATAACTTACCAAGAGTCCAACGTATTTGAAGGGCTTCCGGCGGATACTTATTTTCTTACGGTTAGAAAAGATTCTTTGGATGATTGTGTAATTGCCACCGCACTGACCATTCTTCCCCCAACTTTGCCTAACATCGACTCCCTGACAGTCGTCGATCCTTCTTCTTGTGTTCTTTCTGATGGATCGGTTTTGGTATTTGCTACGGGAGATAGCTTGGAGTATAGCATAGACGGAGGGCAAAGCTACCAAGATTCTGCCCTGTTCATCAACCTTCCATTTGGTTCCTTTGAGGTCCTGGTTCGGGAGGTTACAAGGCCTGCATGTAGTATTCGGGATTCTATAGTGCTGACTGCGCCACAAACCACCCTTATCAGTTCGGTTTCATTTACAGAGCCTTCAGATTGTGGATTAGCGGATGGGTCTATTACCATTGATGCTGAGGGAGATACCATAGAGTATAGCATTGATGGAGGGGTAAGCTTCGTTGATTCTAATGCCTTCGCAAATCTTCCTGCAGGCATATACGAGGTCGTTATTCGGGAAAAAAACCTGTTCGCTTGTACAGATTCTGATAGTGTGGTTTTAATAGGTGCCCAATCTCCAGAGATCGACTCAGTAGCATTTTTACCACCTACAGATTGTGATTCTGTAGATGGAGGACTTACCATTTTTGCTTCTGGGGTAAACTTACAGTATAGCATTGATGGAGGCGAAACCTATCAGGATACGAACTTCTTTTCGGATCTGGCTCCTGGTGATATCTCCATTGCAGTAAAAGAAGTGAACAGTAATACCTGTATAGCAAGTGATACCGTTACCCTTAATCCAGCTAATCTGCCTGAGATCTCAAGTATACTTACTGTTGATCCTAGTGATTGTGGCTTGGCCGATGGATCTATCACCATTGAGGTTCAAGCGGATAGCCTGGAATTTAGTATTGATGGAGGACTTAGCTATCAGGATTCCAATACATTTGTGGGCCTTGATTCTGGCTTTTATTCTATCGCAGTGCGTGTATCTGGTGAGGAGAACTGTGCCGCTAGAGACACAGCTAGGTTGTTCATTCCAGGAATACCTGTCATAGATAGTATTATGGGAATAAACCCTTCTGATTGTGGGGTAGAGGATGGAGTGATCATTGTAGAAGCTAGTGGCGATAGCTTAGCGTATAGCTCGGATGGCGGTCTTACCTTCCAGGAAAGTAACTTCTTGAGTGATTTGGGCTCAGGAATCTTTGATATTGTTGTACGAGAAGTAGGGACTATCTCCTGTATTGCATTTGAAGAATTTAGCCTGGATTCTTTAGATCTGCCTACTGTAGACACCATTGAAGTTACAGATCCTACTGCTTGTGCTTCCAATGACGGACTCATCAGTATTCGGTCCTCTGAAGATAGCTTGGAGTATAGTATTCTTGGAATGGGAGGCTTTTCTCAGGACTCCATATTCACAGGTCTTACAGGCGGGTCTTATCCCGTTTGGGTAAGAAGAATAGGATCTTCAGGATGCATTTTCCAAGATACGGTTGAATTGATAGCGCCTCCTTTCCCAGATGTAGATAGCATTCGTTTCAGTAATCCTACGGATTGTGGGGTAGACGATGGAGTAATTGAAATATCCGCATCTGGTGCGGACCTTGAATATAGTATTGATAATGGTGTAACCTTTTCCGATACGAATTTCTACGATAGCCTGGCAGTTGGATTCTATCCCGTGTGGATTCGTGAGAAAGAATCCGTTACCTGTGTAACCATCGATACAGTGAACCTTGTATCCCCCCCTTTACCAGCTATTTCAGCACTGAATACCGTAGAACCAACCGACTGTGGCCTTACAGACGGAAGCATTACGATTGCTGCGAATGGTTTAGCCTTGGAATACAGTATAGACAGTGGGGCTACCTTCCTAGATACTTCTTCCTTTGCGAATTTGGGCTCAGGAATTTATTACATTTTGGTTAGGGAAAAAGGCTTTGACAATTGTATCGCCACAGGTCAGGTTGTCTTAGATGGCCCCTTGCAACCAGAAATCCTCCAAATAGAAGTTCTGGACCCTCAAGGTTGTGGATCTGCAAATGGAGCTTTCAACA
This sequence comes from Bacteroidota bacterium, assembly GCA_039197765.1. Lineage (GTDB taxonomy): Bacteria > Bacteroidota > Bacteroidia > J057 > J057 > JBCCTX01. The sequence continues at coordinate 14,664 of JBCCTX010000062.1, read as the reverse complement.
TACTTACAATAGGAGAAAATTTTGAGTATAGTGCAGATGGAGGCGAAAGTTTCCAGTTTCCTAATTTGTTTTCCAACCTAAGGGCGGATGAGTACCAGGTAGTAATTAGGAACCCCGAATTTCCTGGATGTGTTGTGGATACTATGGTTACCCTTACCGACTCGCTTTGGTGCGGTAGGATCGACTGTATCGATTCTTTATTGTCCAATGTTGCGCTCAATAAGCCTACCACTACAACTGGAACCACCACTGATGGTGGTGTAGGGGTTGATGGGGACAAGGTTGGGACAAATGAAAGTGGTGCGGAAGCGGATTTAGTTGTGGTAACTGCTACCGGAGACTCCTTAGAACAAGAACCTTATTTTGAAGTAGACTTACAAAGTATTCATAACCTTGAAAGAATCCATGTCTTCCCTCGAGAGGATTGTTGCCCGGAAGACCTACAGGATTTCTTTTTGCTCGTAGGCTCAAAGCCTTTTGGAAATGGGCCTTTGACCAACATCTTGGCAGATACTACCGTAAGTAAATTTCAGTATCTTGGAAAAGCACCGCTGGGAGAGCCCGTTGTTTTTGATTTACCCTCAGGTACTATTGGGCAATTTATCCGACTTACCCATCCCTCCTTTGATCGTCTAGTTTTTGCAGAGCTCGAAGTTATGGGTTGTGGTCTTGGCTCCCCACAGTTTTATCTATATTCCGCAGATGATACCACCCAGCTTCAAGATCCTGATCCCTTTAGTGTTATTGACATATATCCTAACCCATTTAGGACCAATTTTACCGTTGATTTAGGGGAATTGAATATTGGCAATGCTGAAGTCCGTATGATAAATGCCCTTGGGCAGGTCGTATTCTCTACTACCTTGACCAGTCAAAGCATTGTTCAGGTCGGCAACAACCTGAGTCCAGGAATGTACTGGGTTGAAGTGAATTTTGGGGTGCGACAAGAACAGTTTAAGATTATTAAGCAGAGATAAGGGATTTGTATAAACTGTAGCCCTTGGTTGGTGATGACCTTTATTTTGGATAAAAAAATACCACCAAGGGCTACGGATTTTTCTATTCATGCCTCAAGGTCGAAGCTCGAACTTTCAAGTCTGTTTCCAGTACTACCGTTTGATATGTTGGGTCCCCGCCCTCTTTATCTAGCCGAATTTCTTCTAGCAATATTTCGGTAGCTGTTTGTCCCATTTCTAATCCAGGTTGAAAGACAGAACTCAAGGGCGGATCAACAACTTGGGACATAAACCAATCATTAAATCCCAGTACAGCAATTTCTGTGGGAATCTTTTTTCCAGCCTCTTTGAGACCTGTCATCACTCCTATGGCTACAATGTCGGTTACAGCAAAGAGAGCATCGATGCGGTATCCATTCATAGCAATCATCTTTCCAAGATGGTGGCTGAATTCATAGGTTAGCCTCCCTCCGTCAAAAATGAGAAGCTCATTAATCGGGAGGTGATATTTTTTTAATGCGTCTAAATACCCGTTTAATCGGTTGCGAGAATTGTTGGCGGTGAGTGGACCGCGGACATGGGCAATTCGAGTATAGCCCTGTTGAATTAGGTGCTCTACCGCGTTAAAGGCTCCTTTATAATCATCCACTACAACTTTCGAGCTATCTGAAATCCCTTCGCAGGTCTTATCAAAAAACACAATAGGAATACCCGCATTTTTAAAGTCTTTAAAGTGTTGGAAGGTGGAAGTCTCATGCGCTACAGATACTAATACGCCATCCACCCTACTTGCCAATAGCGCTTTTGCATCTTCAACTTCTTTCTCATAAGACTCATTTGACTGGCAGATCATCACGCGGTAGCCAGACTTGTAGGCAACATTCATGATCCCGGTGATGACAGTTGAAAAAAAGTGGTTGACGACTTCCGGAATAATTACGCCAATAATACGGGACTCCTGATTCCTCAGACTTGCCGCAATGGTATTGGGGTAATAATTGCGGCGCTCTGCAAGCTCCAACACTCTCCTTTTTGTCTCTGCACTTATATCTGGATAATCTTTTAACGCACGAGAAACGGTTGCAGTACTAATACCCAACTCTTTCGCTAGATCGGCTAGGGTTATTTGTCTTCTTCCCATGCTTTAATTTGATGCCTATTTACGCGAGTTAACAGAATAAATAAAGTCTTAAGATAAAAAAATTACCAATACGAAATCGTTTACGTAAACGATTTCGCTCTCAATAGGCTGCGATTCAGCGTTTTATACCTTGTTTTTGTTAAAAAAAAAGACAACTTTTGATAGCATTTTGAATAATCATGTACCTTTTTGAACATTGGATCAAGATTTTTCAAGCGATACTTCAGTTTTCAAAACAATTTGTTGCAGCTGGAGTTTTATGTGAATAAAGATTAAGAAAGGTGTGACTACCAAACTACTACCAATCCTTCCAAGGACTCATGTCCTAACCTATATGGCTATCCATTGCCATAGAAATAATCCTATATTTGTACGAGCCAAAACTTAAATATTACTATAGTTAAACCATTGTATCTATGCGTATGAAGCTAAACTACTATTGCAAACAAGTATCGTTGCGGATAAGTACGGTTCTTATGGGAATCTTACTGATGTCTACGATGGCACTTGCTCAGCGATCAGTAACTGGTACAGTTACAGATGCTGGTTCTGGTGATGCCATTCCTGGTGTTGCTGTTTTAATTAAGGGAACTACCGTAGGAGCATACACCGACGAAAACGGTCAATATTCCTTGAGCGCTCCTAGTGAGGCGACTGTTCTTGTGTTTTCCTATTATGGTTATGAAACCATGGAAAAGGACATCTCTGGCCTCGATGTAGTTGACGCTGCTTTGGCAGAAAGTGTTGGGACCTTGGATGAAGTTGTTGTAACAGGATATACCACTCAGCGAGAAGAGGAAAAGACTTCTGCTATTGTGAGTGTTCGCTCTGATGACTTCAACCAAGGAAATATTAATAATCCAGCTCAGTTGATTCAAGGTAAGGTTGCAGGGGTAACAATTTCTCGTCCTGGAGGCAATCCCAACCAAGAATTCAACATTCGTCTTCGTGGACTGGGTACCATCGGAGCAAACCGCTCACCCCTGGTTATTATTGACGGGGTTTTGAATGCAGACATTAATACGGTTGACCCCAATGACATCGCTTCTTTTGATATACTGAAGGATGCCTCTGCTGCCGCGATTTATGGAACTCAAGCTGCATCTGGGGTAATAATTATTACTACAAAGAAAGGTGTTCCTGGGTCTACTTCAGTAGACTACAACGGATTTGTTACGATTGACTATATCGATCAGACTACAGAGGTTTTAGGTAGGGATGAATTTTTGTCATTCCCTGGTACACAAGACTTCGGTTCAGATACGGATTGGATTGGCGAGCTTACGCGCACAGGAAACACTCAGGTCCACAACGTCTCCATGTCTGGTGGAAGTAATTCTACTACCTACCGTGCATCTGTAAACTTTAGAGATGTGGAGGGGATCGCCCTGAAAACGGGTTTTGAGCAATTAAATGGTCGTTTGAATCTTCAGCAGAAAGCTATCAATGACAAACTGACTATTAATTTAAATATTACGACTACCTTAAGAAATTCAGAGCTAGGAAACAACGGGGCATTCCGTTATGCTACCATCTACAATCCTACAGCTCCTGTACGTAGCGATGCTCCTGAATTTGAACGCTGGGGAGGATATTTCCAGCAAGATCTGTTTGATTTCTTCAACCCTGTTGCTTTGTTAGAACAGAACACGAATGAAGGAAACTTTACGCGAGTTCTCGGAGATGTAAATGCAAAATTTGAGGTTGTTCCAGGTTTGATTCTAAGTGGCCGCTACTCTCAGCAGCGTACGAATGAAATATTTGCAAACTACACCAGTAAGCAAAGTCGTGGAACAGGAGCTGATAGAAATGGTCTTGCCAGTAGAAATACCAATCAATTTGTGAATCAACTTGCGGAGATTTCTGTTTCCTACGAAACTGAATTTGGAGACTTAGATTTCTCTGTATTGGGAGGATACTCTTACCAGCAATTTGATAATGAAGGCTTCGGTGCTCAAGGCGGAGACTTTTTGACTGATGCCTTTTCGTTTAACAATCTTTCAGCTGGTGCAGACTTCAACAATGGTTTGGGTAGCATTTTCAGTTACGCCAACCGAAATAAACTCATTGCAGGTTTTGGTAGAGTGGAATTAGGGTATCAGGATACGTATTATCTCTCTGCAGTTGTGCGTCAAGAAGGTTCTACACGCTTTGGAGAAGACAATAAGTGGGGAACATTCCCTGGATTTAGTGCAGGTATTATCTTGAGTAATCTATTTGAAGTTCCAGGGATTGACTACTTGAAAATTCGTGGAGGATATGGGGAAACGGGAGCCCAACCCGCTGCGAGTTATTTGTCTTTATTCACGCTTGCCCCTGGAGGAAACTTCTTCTTCAACGGAGCCTTTACCCCTGCCTATGGTCCTAACCAAAATCCCAATCCAGACCTTCGCTGGGAAACCAAGCAAGATGTGAGCATAGGACTTGACTTTAACATGTTGAACTATAGGTTGAATGGTAGCATTGACTATTTCAACACGACAACAGTTGATGCCATCCTTCCACTTAACGTTCCTGTACCTCCCAACCAGGCACCTATTACCTTCACCAACATTGGTGAAATTTCCCAGTCAGGGTTAGAGATTAGCTTAGGATACAAAATATTTGATAACGCAAACTTTAGCTGGGAGTCTAGTGTCGCATTTACTTATTTGATTGATAACACACTGGATGTATTCAACGGAGAAGGGACTGTATTTAGAAGTAATCTAGGATCTCCTGGACAAAATGGTACTCCCTTGCTACTGATCGAAGAAGGTAAGCCAATTGGACAATTATATGGCCTAGTATTCGAGGGAATTGCAGCAGACGGTACTTGGATTCACAAAGATAGCGATGGGGATGGAACCCCTGGTGAAGACGAAGACCGCGAAGTAATCGGACAGGCCTTAAATGATTGGCAGTTGGGTTGGAACAATACGTTCAGATTTGGAGACTTCGATGTGAATTTCTTATTAAGAGGGGTATTTGGCCATGATCTGATCAACACTTTCCGCGCCTTCTACGAGGCTCCTTCTTCTATGACTACCTACAATGCTCCAGCAACAGTAACCGATGTGCGCAACCTTACGGATGCCCCTATTTTCTCTAGCTACCATGTTGAGGATGGAGACTTCATCAAACTGGACAATATCACCTTCGGATACACAGTCCCAGTAGATGGAATCGATTGGATGAAGAGGCTTAGAGTGTACGTAACAGGGCAAAACCTCTTCACCATTACAGATTACTCAGGAGTTGATCCAGAGGTTCGTCTAGAAGATAATCCTAATAACGCAGGAATTGGAGACCCACTGGCTCCAGGTATTGACAGAAGGAACACTTACTTCCGTCAAGCAGGTGTAACATTTGGTGTAAATCTTGGTTTATAATCTATCTTAAAACAAAAGCATTAATAATAGAACTACTATGCAAAAGATATTAAAGCATGGAAAAATATTCATCCTCAGCTTTCTCATGTTGGGTGTATATAATTCCTGTACAGATTTGGACGAAGAGGTATTTGACCGTGTGACTGCGGACAACTTCTTCCAGTCCGATGAAGAGTTCATCTCTGCTTTGGGAGGTGCATATTCTGCTCTTGGAAACAACTGGGGAGGACACAACGGTACTTGGTCTACTCAGGAAGTGAGTTCAGATGAATTTATGGTACCTCAGCGTGGACAAGACTGGTTTGATGGAGGTATATGGCTACGGTGTCACCGCCACGAATGGACACCCACTGAACCTTGGCTGAACAATTCATGGAATTCCCTCTTCAGTGGAGTGAATGCATGTAACCGTGTAATTGACCAATTTTCTGCATTGAATGTAGAAGGCTCTGATGCCTTTATTGCCGAGTTGAAAGTACTGAGAGCATTATTCTATTTCAACTTGATGGATATTTTTGGAAATGTGCCATTGGTAACCAGTTTTGATGTTACTGAGCCTCCAGGGAATAGCTCTCGTCAAGAAGTTTACAACTTTATCGAGTCAGAAGTCACTGCCAACATTAACCAGTTGACAGACCAGAATGGAGGTGCTGCCTATGGACGTATTAATAAGTGGACAGCTCATGCGATGCTTACGCGCTTGTATCTAAATGCAGAAGTGTATACGGGTACGGCTCGCTGGTCAGATGTAATCACACAAGCGGATGCCATCATCAACTCTGGTACTTTCAGCCTCGAAGGAAACTACTTCGCAAACTTCAATGCAGATAACTCTGGCTCTGCTGAGAACATTTTTGTCAAAGTGTATGACCGTGTATTCTCAGGCGGGTTCAATATTCCTGCCATGACCCTGCACTATAACAGTCAGTTCACTTTTGATTTAACCTTCCAGCCTTGGAATGGATATTGTTCACTGCAGGAGTTCTATGAGTCTTATGCGGATGACGATGTGAGAAGACAAAGCTTCTTGGCAGGTCCACAGTTCGCCTCAGATGGTTCGCGTGTCATTGATAATGGAGCAGAAGAAGCCGACCCAGATGGACCAGAATTGACCTTTACACCAGAAATTAATGAGCACTTTCCAAATGCTTTACGCCAGGCGGGCGTGCGTGCAGTTAAGTTTCAGTATACACCTGGTGCTACACAGAATTTAGACAACGATTTCCCTATTTACCGTTATGGTGATGTAATCTTAGCCAAGGCAGAAGCACTTATGCGTTTGAATGGCGAAGGAGACGGTGAGGCTCTCGCACTTGTGAATCAAATTCACGAGCGTGCTGGATTAGCATCATATGCTTCTATCACATTTGATGAACTGCTTGCGGAAAGGGGACGCGAGATGTTCATGGAAGCAGTGCGTCGCCAGGATTTGATCCGCTTTGGAAAATGGGGAGACGAATGGGATTTCAAACCAGCTTCTGACGGAGAAGTTCGCAAATTGTTCCCTATTCCTACCCCTCAGCTCGATGCCAATAAGAACCTAGTTCAGAATCCTGGATACTAGTTTTTATATAGAGATTATAGCTTGAACAGAGTTGGGTATAGGGAATTTTACAGGCTCTTGGCCTGGCTCAGTTTAAAAAACGTTAAGCAATAGTTGAGAGCCATCCTGATTATTCTGGATGGCTCTTTTTTTTAGTGCACATCGAATTCTTCTTTGCACAGTAAAATTTAGGTAGCTTTGTGGGAGAGAAATACATTGAACTATCTGAGTATTAGTAGAATTACTGAATTCATAGCTGGAAAAGAAATTGAATGTATGCGTAAGAATCTTACCTATTGGATTGTTGTTATTGCGGGGTTTTTATTTTCCTGTCAGTCAGAATTAGAGCCCTCTGGAAAACTTTTTACCCTCCTTCCATCCACTCATACAGGTATTGACTTTGAAAACACGCTGGAATGGACTAAGGAATTCAATATCTATACCTATCGAAACTTCTACAATGGAGGAGGAGTCGCCCTCGCAGATGTCAACAATGATAGCCTGCTAGATATCTATTTCTGTGGAAATATGAAATCGGGTCGCCTCTACCTTAACAAAGGGAACTTTCAGTTCGAAGATGTAACGGAAAAGGCGGGAATCCTACGAGAAGGCGTATGGGTTACCGGCGCGAGTTGGGCTGATGTAAATGGTGATGGCTGGGTAGATCTATATCTCTGTAAATCCGGTATGCCAAGTGGAGAAAATCGATACAATGAACTCTTCATTAACAATGGCGATCTCACCTTTACAGAACAGGCACAAGCATACGGAATAGATGACAAGGGGTATTCTACCCATGCTGCCTTCTTTGACTATGATAAAGACGGGGATTTAGATTGCTACCTGCTGAATAATTCCTTTCGAGCGATTGGATCCTTTGATTTGAGGCCTGGACAGCGCTACAAAAGGGACTCTTTAGGCGGGAATAAGCTGTATAGAAATGATGGGACAAAATTCGTGGATTATAGCGATGAGGCAGGTATCTACGGGAGTATAATTGGGTTTGGTCTTGGGGTTACTGTGGCTGATGTAAATCGGGATGGTTGGCAAGATATCTATGTTTCAAACGATTTTTTTGAGCGAGATTACCTCTACTTGAACAATCAGGATGGAACCTTTTCAGAATCGCTTGAACAGCAAATCCAAGAAATTAGTGGTGCTTCGATGGGTTCGGATATCGGAGACATAAATAACGATGGCTTTCCCGATATTTTTGTAACGGATATGCTTCCTCGAGATGAGGCGAGGATGAAAACCAAAACAACCTTTGAAAATTGGGATAGATACCAAACTGGCTTGAGAAATGGCTACTATCACCAATTTACTCGAAATGTCTTACAGCTTAATCAGGGATTTGCCCCTTTTAGCGTTACATCTTCTTATCACGACAAACTTGCACCGGAATTTACCATTGAAAATAAGCCTCAGGGAGTTTTCTTTAGTGAAATTGGGCGATTTGCTGGGGTGTATGGAACAGATTGGAGTTGGGGAGCCCTAATCACAGATATGGACAATGACGGCTGGAAAGATATTTTTGTTGCAAATGGGATTTATCAAGACCTCACAGATCAAGATTACCTCAACTTTTTTGCCTCAGATCCTAGAACTATCGCCAAGGTTATCACCAAAGATAACGTAGATTTTAAGCCCTTGATTGAAGCTATCCCTTCTGAACCTATCGCTAATTATGCCTTTCACAATGATGTTGCTTCCTCTGAACAGGGAATCCCCAGGTTTCAAAATCGTGCACAGGACTGGGGGCTAGACCAGCCGGGATTCTCCAATGGCTCTGCATATGGAGACCTAGATAACGATGGGGATTTAGACCTTATTACCAACAATACAAATGCCGCTCCCTTTGTTTACCGAAATGATGCTGACCTCCTTTATCCAGATAGAAGATACCTGAAATTTGTCCTAAAGGGTGCTGGAGGGAACAGCCTTGCATTAGGTTCAGAAATCTCCGTATATGAAGGAGATAATGTCTATTACATAGAGCAAATGCCTATGCGAGGCTTTGAGTCTACCATGGACCATAGACCTAACCTAGGCCTAGGTTCAATTGAGCAAGTGGACAGCGTCAAAGTTCTTTGGCCCGACGGAAGGCTTACGTTACTTGAAGCCGTTGAAACCAACCAGACGCTCTATTTAGATCAAAACGAAGCCGTAAAACCGAAGGCTTCGGCCCCTAAGTTGTTCGATTCCATTTCCCAAGAACCCCTATTTCAAGATATCACCGAAGCCACGGAGTTTGATTTTACCCATCGAGAAAATGACTTTGTTGATTTTGATCGGGACCGTCTAATCTATCATATGATGTCTGCTGCAGGACCCCGAATAGCTGTAGCAGATGTTAATTCAGATGGAAGAGAAGACCTATTTATTGGAGGTTCTAAAGATCAGCCAGGAACACTATTTCTCCAGACTTCCCGAGGAGACTTTGTCGCTACACAATCAGCTCTCTTCGAGCAAAGCAAGGCTGCCGAAGATACAGATTGCATGTTTTTTGATGCAGATCAAGACGGGGACTCGGATCTATATGTAGCAAGTGGAGGCAACGAATACCCCAATAGCTCTTCTGCCTTATCGGATCGATTATACATCAATTCTGCGGGAAAATTTACTAAGTCCAAACAGATACTTCCAGGGGGAAAATTTGAAAGTTCCTCCTGTGTTCATCATGGAGATTTTGATGGGGATGGAGATCAAGATTTGATAGTAGGGGTACGATTGAAACCCTTTGCCTATGGGGTTCCTGCGAGTGCCTACCTACTTGAGAATGATGGTAAGGGAACCTTTAAAGATGTGACCAGGCAGAAAGCCCCTGCATTAATAGATTTGGGACTTCTGACAGATGTGAAATGGAGCGACTACGACCAAGATGGTGATTTAGACTTATTCGTTGTAGGGGAGTGGCTTCCTTTAACTATGCTGGAAAACAAAGAAGGAACTTTTGAGAATATATCTCCAATGTTGGGCCTATCCGATACAGAGGGGTTTTGGAATTGTATAGAAGAAGGAGACTTTAATGGAGATGGTCTTCCAGATTTTATCGTTGGGAATCATGGCCTTAATACGCGATTTCAGGCGAGTACCAATAAGCCAGTGGATATGTTTGTCAATGATTTTGATAGGAATGGAACTGCCGAGCAGATTGTGAGTGTATACAATGGGGACGAAACCTATCCTCTTGCTTTGAGGCATGACCTCGTAATGCAAATGCCTGGATTGAAAAAGAAGTACTTGAAGTATGAAAATTACAAAGAGCAGACCGTAGCAGATATTTTTACAGAGGAGCAACTAGAAAAGGCAATACGATGGAAGGCAGTTGAAACGCGCAGCACATTATTACTAAATACAGGAAAAGGGAAATTTGACCTGTTGCCTTTACCAGATGAAGCGCAAATTGCTCCTACTTTTGGAATTTTAATCGAAGATTTTGACGGAGACGGAAATGAGGATGTCTTACTTGGGGGAAATTTCTATCGCTCAAAACCGGAGGTAGGAATTTATGCAGGTCACCACGGCCTATTTTTAAAGGGAAGGGGTACTGGGGAATTTCAGGTAATTTCTACTCAAGCTTCAGGCTTTTTCATTCAAGGAGAGGTGCGCGACCTGGTCATGATCAAAGTTGGTTCCCAACCCAGGATTCTTGTTGGAAAAAACAATGCAAATGCTCAATGGTTTAGAATAAATGATTGAAGACAAAAGACGTGTGAATACAATGGATTGGAATAAGCTAGTATGGGTATTCATCTGTGGAATGAGTATTTTTTGCGGGAGCGCCTGCCAAAGCGATTATGAGAAAATGGTGCAAAAGGAACTCGCAAGTGGGGTAAGGCAAGACTCTCTGTTTTTTGGCTTGTACCTGGGGATGAGTTCAAAAGATTTTTTTGCCCAGTGTTGGGAACTCAATAACCAAGGAGTCCTATATCATGGAGCAGAAAATACAACCGTAGAGTATCGATTCAAGGATTTTGGTAAAGATGCTACCATGAATTTTTACCCAGATTTTCACGATAACAAGATCTATGAAATGCCTGCAACCTTTGCCTACACCGCCTCGGCTCCGTGGGATCCAGGGTATAGTGCTGATACGTTACTCAAAGAAACTCTTACCATGATAGCGCCGTGGTTTGGAGAAGGCTTTATAAAGCTTACACATCCAGAAAAGGGAAGCGTATATGCCAAGGTAAATGGAAACCGAAGGGTGCTACTGTACAAAGCAGGTGAAAAGGTGAAAATGTTGGTTACTGATCTAAGCCTAAAGAAAGTCGTAGATGCTAAAGAGAAACAGAATGCATGAGTAAGAGAGGGCATATATGGTTACTCCTATTCTTCAGTTTATTTTCTTATCAGGGAAGAAGCCAAACCTTTCCCTGTGATAATAGCTTTTACCTCACGCAGACCTCAAAGAGTAGTCCCAATAGCTCCCTAATCCGAATGAGTAAGGATACTCTTACGGGTGTATGGGAGCAAGAACAAATTTCTCCAGACTTAGGATACAGAGTGAGTACACTTGGTTACAGGGTGCAAGACAACCTGCTATATGGTATTACTCAACCTGATCTTAAACTTATTCAAATCAATGGGCTAGGGGAGGTAAAGGAATTGGCCAATCTTATTGAGAGAGGTCTGGATACTTCGCGTTGGGATTTTTTTTGTGGAGATGTGGCTCCTGGTGGCCACATTTTTTACCTAATTGGTCAGGAGAAAGAAACTGGAACAGCTGTACTGGCTTGTACCATACGTCTAAGACCCAATTATCGCGTAGGTTCTATCTCCTTTAACTCCATAGAGGCGATGCATATAGACGACCTCGCATACGATCCCATCTACGGAATTATCAATACTTATGATCGGAATAGTAATACACTAACAGCAGTCTCACAAAGTGGTTCTGCTACCAACTACTTTTCTCAAATCAATCCTGATATTGGGGCCGTGGCGGGATTAGTATTTGACAAGGAGGGAGTACTTTGGGGAATAGCTAGGGGAAGTGCTGAAAACCGTACAAATAACCGCTTGATCAGATTTAACAAATTCAATGGAGAAATCCAGGAAAGGGTAGAAATCCCTCCAGGTGAGGAAGTGTCGGCTTGTTCTTGTCCCTATTCTTTAGATTACTTCAAAAGTATCAGTCCAGATACAACATCAGGCTGCGAAAGATTGGTGCTTTCGTATTCCATCATTAATAAGACGGGAACAGGGCAAGCAAATGTAGTCCTAAGAGATACATTACCAAAAGGGCTACAAGTGGATTCTATCCTCAAGCAGCCTTTCCTAACTACTTATTCCTTCGATGAATTGAGTGGGGCGTTGGAATTGGAGTTTCGAGAACTAGTCATAGGGGTTGATTCTCTAATACTGGAAGTAAGTGCAAAAAGTACAGATGTAGTTAACTGGAATACACGGGCTTCTATAGGTCCGCTACCAAAAGGTGTAGGAGAGACGATTTTCTCTGATAATCCCTTTTCTGAAGCTGACGGAGATGCTACTAAACTGACATTCGTCCCCCTTTCACTATCATTCTCCAGTGAAGCCTTTCTTTGTTCTGGAGAGGCTCTTATGTTGACTCCTCGAGTAAGTCCTACTCAAGCTAGCTTGGCATACAGTTGGGATACAGGAGACTCTACGAGTTCGATTAGCGTGAAAGAGCCGGGTTTGTATACCCTAAAAATTTCTAATAATTGTCAAACGCTCTCAGATTCTGTGCAGGTTGGAGGTTCTACCTTTCCCTTTTCTGTGGATCTTGGTCCAGATTACAAACTGGCAGAAGGAAAACAGGAACGAATCTTTTACAGTTCCGACATCCCAAATGCCTATGAGCTATTTTGGGAGGTGGACTCTCTGCTCAAATTAGATTGCAATACCTGCGAACAACCCTTGTTGACAGCATTGGGACCAGGTAAGGTGGTACTCACCCTCACGGATGTCTTTGGGTGTTCTGCAACAGATACCCTCTTTATTGACGTAGAAAAAATTCGGGATGTGTGGATGCCAAATGTATTTACACCAAATGGCGATGGTATTAACGAAATTCTCTATCTGCAAGGGACAGCCTTGGCAAATTTTAGAAACTTTCGGGTGGTAGACCGATGGGGACAACAGGTTTTTTTTAGGGAAGAGGGTACTATTAACCAGAAAAATGAAGGCTGGGATGGGGTTCGAAGAGGAAATAGTCTTGATGGGGGAGTTTACTACTGGTCTATTGAAGTTTTATATCCAGATCAGAGTGTAGAAATAATGCAGGGAGTGGTAACACTGTTACAATGAGTCAGCTCGTAGCTGAATCTCTTGTTTCTTTCAAAACCAAAATTCGATCTAAGGACAGTCCTGTAACATCAGAGATAAATTGGAGGGAAATCAACTCTTTTTTAAAGGGCTCGCTATTAAGCATTCTGATTGCAGTCTTTATTTGATTTTCCTCTGTCCCTTCCTCACGACCTTCCTCATGGCCTTTCTCACGACCTTCTTCGAGACCCTGTCTTTTCCATTTCTCTAATTCCCATAGCTTGCTGAATTTCTTCCCTCAATTTATAATTATCCTCTACGATCTCAAAAGGGGCATAAAACTGGATAAAATCTAACAGTTTTTCTATTTTGTTTTTACTCAAACCCTTTTTAAAAAGTTTTCGGATCAACCCAATTTTTTCTTCAAGTAAAATCTCATCTGTCCATTTGTTACTCATTAAGCCTTGCCACGCAGATTCTAATATGATCGCAAATACATTTGAACTTTGAGCCAACTTTTGCGGAGGATTTTTTTGAAGGGAAAATGAATTGAATCGATAGATAAACTCTGATCCCATAAATGCCTCACTAAATGAATTAAGTACTTAAGCAAAATGATTGTAGTAATAGACCAGAAAATACATTTTCACCCTAAAGGGTTTAATATTCGTGGGTTTTTACCGCAGAGTTTTGGGAGGAAAAAAGGAGGTACACAGAGATTTTTTCATAGCTCATTTTGCCTTTAATCCTAAAATACCCTCTTTTTTCTCTTTTAATTACTCCTTGATCCTCTGTGGTAAAACTAAAATGTCTTGAGAAACTTCGGTTTCATTAAATTCAAAGTAAAAATACAAGATCGGTTATGCGCTAGTACTTAATATGACTTTTCGTAAGTGTATCGGTGTAAATAACCAAGATAGTGGTGGGAATTTTATATCGATCACGGATACGATAGGCAGACTCAAACATCCTTAAGCCAAAATTAGGATCCTCAAATCCCTGAATTTCCGTATGTATAAGAAACCCAAATTCCTGATTTCCTCGTTTTTTTCCTTTTATCAATAAATCTGCCTTCCGTTCTCCCTTTTCAGGTTTGGGAATCAGCTGCTGAAGTTCTTTATCCAAATATTCAAAGCCTTGATCAAAAAGGATTTCATCTAAATACTCAGATAAGAAAAACTTAATAAACTCCTCTGTAAATTCTTCAATGATTCCCTTCCATAGTTGATCTTTAAGGCCAATGGATTAATTTTTGTCCAAAATTAAATGAAAATATTATAAAAATAAATACTTAGCTATGATTTTTGACTTATGTTTTAATTTTCGCATGGCTGGGCTTAGTCTATTCTACCTTCAATATCCCCCGCATTGTCATAAAATGTCCAGGAAACGTGCATACATAAGGGTATTCACCTGGGG
>JBCCTX010000061.1:0-27455 GCA_039197765.1 Bacteroidota bacterium | reverse complement strand
GGGCGTATCAAGCTGATGTGAAGAAACCCCTAGGTCCGCAAGAATACCCTGTACAGGAAGTAAATCCCGCTCTTGAAGCTCTTTTTCAATGAACTTGAAATTGCTTTTGATGAAGAGAAACCTTTCATCCTCAATTTGATGGGGATCCACATCCGGATCCTGATCAAAGGCAATTAATTTTCCTGTAGCTAATTGATTGATAATACCTTTACTATGCCCACCGCCTCCAAAAGTAGCATCTACATATACCGAATCAGGGTCTATTTCTAGAAGATCCAGTGTTTGCTGATATAGCACAGGTATATGATAGTGATGCATCCTGCTTCTATAATTAGCTGAGATACCTAAACATTCTAGGCTTCCCCCATCACTTCTTCCGCTAACTGCTCGAAATCTGTATCGGTCTCATCCATCCACGTCTCATAGGCAGCCTTATCCCATATTTCAATCTTATCAATTTGTGAAGCCAAAACTATTTCCTTGGTCAAACCTGCGTGTGCCATAAGGCGTTTGGGTAAGAGTAACCTGCCATTTCCATCAAGATTCAATGGGCTTGCTCCCTGCATAAACCACCGCGTAAAGTCTCGGTTCTTCTTGATATACTGATTCCTAGATTGAATTTTGGCTAATTCTTTTTCCCAAACAGAGAGGGGATATAAGACTAAACATTTACCCAAACCTTTATTTACCACAAACTCAGTCTGCTGATCCTCAGGAAGTTGCTTCCTCAACCCTGCAGGCATAAGGAATCTCCCTTTTGAGTCAATATTACAGCCATATTCTCCTATTAGTGCTTTCACAGATTGAGTCTAGTGGTAGTATATACGGTAAAAATAGAAAAAGATTACCACTTACTCCCACTTTTTCCCACTTTTTTTAAAATTATCCATCGTGGAAAATGATTTCTATGCAATAATAGCACTTTTTTTAGTTAAAGCAAATTTAATTAGTAAATATTACTACAAAATTTAGTATTAAAATAAAGAATTTGTTTTCGGTTCTGTAAATATGAACCTACAGTAGGTAAAGCTGTGGTAAAAAGTGGGAGAAAGGTATAACGGTGGTGCCTATAGCTGGCTAGTCCCTGAGGAGTTGGGTACCTGGAAACATGTTAATAGAGTGTTACATAATCTTTAAGTTATTCTCTCAATCTTTTAATCATCCAGAAAAAACTGAAAATTTGAAAGTCTTCTAATCACGAATTCCAATGACAAATTCTAAAATCTTGATCGTAGATGATGAAAAGGATATCCTAGATCTGTTGGAATACAATTTCGAAAAAGAAGGGTTTCAGGTCCTAAGGGCAACTGATGGTAGAATAGCAGTGGATATTGCTCAACGGGAGCAACCAGAATTGGTCGTGATGGACATTATGATGCCAATTATGGATGGAGTATCCGCTTGTCATGAAATGCGGTCTTTGCCGGAATTGGAAAAAACAGCTATTGTATTTTTGACAGCTCGTTCTGAGGAGTATTCTGAGGTAGCTGGATTTGAAGCCGGGGCAGATGACTACATTCATAAGCCCATCCGACCCAAAATTCTAATGAGTAGGGTAAGGGCCCTTTTGAGGCGTCAAGATACCCAAGCAAACAACACTATCAAGGTTCACGACCTTGAAATTGTTAGAGATGAGTATATTGTCAAAAGAGGTAAAGACCTTATTGCTTTACCTAGGAAGGAATTTGAATTATTGTATTACATGGCTTCTCGTCCAGGTAAGGTATTTCGCAGGGAGGATTTGCTTTCTGAAATATGGGAAAATGTACATGTAACCGATCGCACAGTTGATGTTCATATCCGCAAGTTACGGGGTAAAATAGGCCCTCGTTACATTGTAACCGTCAAAGGAGTCGGATATAAGTTTCTCAGTGAAAGTTAATTGGGGAGTATGTTAGTTGGTCCACAGCTAAATTGTAATAGTCCACAGTAACCTTGACTGAGATCAAAGCATACCTATTATACCAGATACCCATACCCCATTTAAGGGCTTGAGCTTCCCCCCTCTTCCTTAAAGTTTCTTTGAATTATTCCAAGGATTTCACGCAGTTTTGTGTAGTCTGGTTCACTTAATCCCGACCATCCCAATCTCCTGTATTCCTGCACAATGGGGAGGATATTGGCTACCTTTTCTTTTCCTTCTTTTGTAAGGGAAATGTTAAAGCGCCTCCTGTCATTGGGGTTGGTTTCTCGTTGAACCAATTGTTTTTTACCTAGCAGGTCTATGATTCGCGTTACAGTAGGGGCATCTTTATAGGTTCTTTTGGCAATTTCATACTGACTAATTCCATTGGATTGATGGAGCACGTCCAGTACAAGCCATTGATCAACGGTTATACCTAGATTCCCTTCATTAAATTTTCGTTGTAGGTATTGTTTCATGGATTTGGCAGTTCGCTCAATCAGATACCCATACGGTTGGTATTCAAAATCCATCATTGAGAATTGTGTGTAGGGGATAGTTTGCGGAAAATGGAACTTAGGCTGGATAAAGGTAATGATACTTTGGGCGAAAGAGAATATACAGAAAATAATAAACCCTATTTCCAGCAGAAAATTTCTTTTACTGCCTGAAAATAGGGTATACGACAATCGATAAAGGATAGGTATAGTGTCTTCCTTTAGCTTTGTACAACACGTAGGCCAGCTACGTATTTATCCATATTTTGAAGGAAATCTTGATAAACTTTTTCGATTCCTTCTTTCAAGTCTATTTTATGCTTAAAGCCGAGCCCATGGAGCTTTCCTACATCCATCAATTTACGAGGCGTACCATTGGGTTTGCTTAGATCGAAGGTAAGTTCCCCTTCAAATCCTACTACGTCTTTGATGGTTAATGCAAGGTCTTTGATAGAAATGTCTTCTCCGACGCCTACATTCACAAAGGATTTTCCTTCATAAGAATCCATGAGAAATAGGCAGGCATCTGCTAGATCATCCACATGCATAAACTCTCTTAGCGGACTTCCATCTCCCCATATCTCCACAGAAGGTTTATTCTCAACCTTAGCTTCGTGAAATTTCCGAATCAGTGCGGGCAATACATGAGAATTCTTCAGGTCATAATTATCATTGGGCCCATATAAATTAGTGGGCATCGCTGAAATGAAATTACATCCATACTGGTCTCTGTAAGCTTCACACATTTTTATCCCTGCAATTTTTGCAATGGCATAAGGCTCATTTGTATGCTCTAGCGTGCCTGTGAGCAGATAGTCCTCACGGAGGGGCTGAGGAGCCATTTTGGGATAGATGCAAGAGCTACCTAGAAAGAGTAGCTTCTTCACCCCTTGAATATAAGATTGATGAATTATGTTTAATTCTATCGCTAGGTTGTCATGAAGAAACTCTGCACGGTAGGTATTATTGGCGTGAATGCCTCCCACTTTGGCAGCGGCAAGGAAAACATACTCCGGTTGCTCTTCTTCAAAGAAATTTTCAACAGCACTTTGATCACGTAGGTCAAGTTCGCTTGAAGTGCGGGTAATAATGTGCTCGTACCCTCTTTCTTTTAAAGTCCGGACAATACCAGAACCGACCATCCCTCGATGGCCGGCAACATAAATTCTAGCTGTTTTGAACATGAATAATTCGCTTTTGTGCTTCTTTTAAATCGTTTTTCATCATTATCTCAACTAGCTCGTCAATTTCTACCTTGGGCTCCCACCCTAGTTTTTCTTTTGCCTTGCTAGCATCCCCAATTAATAGTTCTACTTCTGCAGGTCTGAAATATTTGGGATCTACTTCTACGATTAATTTTCCTGTATTTTTATCGTATCCTCTTTCATTCTCATTTTCTCCTTCCCATACCAAGTCAAATCCTACATGGCGAGCTGCCTTCTCGGTAAACTCACGGACCGTATACATTTTCCCGGTTGCCAGAACAAAATCTTCAGGTGCATCTTGCTGGAGCATCAACCACATTCCTTCCACATAGTCTTTGGCATATCCCCAGTCGCGTTGGGCATCCATATTTCCCAGTTTTAGCACATCTGAAATTCCAACGGAGATTTCACTCATGATTTTCGTGATCTTCCGTGTAACGAAGGTTTTTCCCCGTCTTTCAGATTCGTGATTAAACAGAATTCCATTGCACGCATACAAGTCGTACGCTTCGCGGAAGTTCTTGGTAATCCAGAATCCGTATAATTTAGCTACTCCGTAAGGACTTCTTGGATAAAATGGCGTGGTTTCTTTCTGGGGTATCTCCTGGACTTTACCATATAATTCAGAAGTGGAAGCTTGATAAAACTTAGCTTCTGGGCAGTGGTTTAACATGGCGTCGAGTATGCGGAGCGTTCCTACAGCATCCACCTGAGCAGTATATTCAGGCACCTCGAAAGAGACAGCTACATGGCTCATAGCACCTAGGTTGTAGATCTCATCAGGCTTGATGTTACTTAGGAGCTTGTTCAAATTAGCACTATCACTAAGGTCTCCATGGTGTAAATTGAGTTGGGGGTTTCCCATCAAATGCTCAATACGTTGGGTATTGAACACACTTGCCCTTCTAATGATTCCATGGACTTCGTATCCTTTCTCAAGCAAGAGTTCAGTTAAAAAGGAGCCATCCTGTCCCGTTATCCCGGTTATGAATGCTTTTTTCATTTCTTAATAATTTGTTTAAGTCAAAGACGAAAGGAAGTAAGGTTTGTTGATGCAAAGCTTCAAACTTCCATTGCTGAATAATGTGCTAAGCTTTCTGGGTTATTTGTGAATAATTGCGTTTACCAAGGAATAATTCTTTAATAAATAGATAGATAAAAAGCGAATTAGTAACGAAATACCGTTTCCACAACCGCTTTGGTTCTTGAACTAGCCGAAATAGCCACTCAAGGGAGTATTTTTGCATCCATTTGGGAGCGCGTACTTGCATTCCTGCATATACTGTAAAGGCGCCTCCGACTGCTAACAAACATCCTTTGATTTTGTCTTGCTCTGATGCAACCCACTTTTCCTGTTTGGGACATCCTAAAGCAACAAAGGTCAGATCCGCATGAGAATCATTTATTGTGTCTCGTATCTGTTGTTTTTCTTCTTCACTAAGCTTGCGGAAGGGAGGTGAGTAATATCCTGCAATTTTCAGGCCGGGAATTTCGACAGCTGCTCGTTTCACTATGGCATCGAGTACTTCTTGTTTGCCTCCATAGAAGTATACGGATTTGTCGCGCTTGGCTGCTTCTTTTAGCAAATGGGGGAAGGCATCCATACCCGCTATCCGATCTTGGCGTATTCCATATAATAAGCGCATGGCGATCCTTAGAGGAACTCCGTCTGGAGTAGCCATATCCGCCTCACTTACTATTTCATTGAACATAGGATCTTTGTAAGCTTCAATCAACATATGGACGTTTGAGAAGCATACGTAGGAGGAATATTTTGAAGCAGCTAGATGAAATACCTCTTCGACAAAGTCCACATAAGAACCCGTCGTAATCAAGGTCTGAAGCACGCGCTTTTTTTTCATGTGATTTCCCAAATAAAGTTCATGAAGGACCTAATGCTAATACGCATTCTCCTCCCCCATGATAATATTCCATACGGTAATAAATATGATCTTAACATCTAATGCCAAACTCCAATTCTCTATATACCAATTGTCGTATTCTATGCGCTTACGCATAAGTTCAGGATTTTCTGTCCCCCCTCTAAATCCATTTATTTGGGCGAGACCCGTTATCCCAGGAGTAACAAAATGACGATATAGGAACTTATTAACGATTTTTGAATACTCTTCTGTATGCGCGAGCATATGGGGCCTTGGGCCAACTACAGACATTTGTCCAAGGAATACATTGATGAACTGAGGGAATTCGTCCAGACTGGTCTTCCTAAGTAAGCTTCCTACACGGGTGATTCGGGCATCATGCCTTGAAGCTTGTCGGGAATCTGACTGTCTATTTTGAGTCATGGTCCTGAATTTATAACAGGTAAATTCCTTATTTTCTCTTCCGGAACGCTTTTGTTTAAAGATAATAGGACCGCGGGACTCTATCTTTATGAGTAAAGCAATCAGAGGGAAAAGTATCGGGAAAACTAGCAGAATAACCAGGGATGAGAAAAATACATCAAATACCCTCTTGGTAATTCGGTTGATGAGTAGCTTTAGAGGCTCCGTCCTCAGAGATAAAATTGGGATATGACCGAAGAAGTCCACAGTAACTGCTTTCTGTTCTAGGACTCCTAAGTCAGGAATAATCCTAAAATGCACAAAACTATCATCTGTAAATGCCGCAAGGTCGTCGATCAACTCTTGTGAGGTGAGGGGGAGAGAAAGATAAATCTCTTTTATGTTATGCGCTTTACAGAACCGCTTGAGCTCCTGTAATTTTTGGCGAACAGATTTTATGTCAATCTTAGATTCATCATTTAGCCAATCTTCTTTAAAGCCCATGAAGCGAAATACATTTGCTTCTCTTGCATTGAAAAAGTCATACAACTCGTTTGCGGCATCACTGGTTCCTACTACAACAATCCTTCTAATGTGGTAGGTAAGGCTTGTATACAAGTAATAGATACGAGTAGTAAAGAAGCGAAAAATAGTAATCCCCGTGAATGCTAGTAGATAGGTATTCAGCAGTAGATTTTTCGTAATGTAGTTGATATTTATTCCATAGATGTATACCCCCATAATGATAACGTGTAGGGTAATAGCTATGATAATGTTTTGTAGGAAGGTCTTGAAATCCAGGATCTTTCTCCGATTATATACCTCTAGAAATAGAGAGGTACACATCCATGATAGGTTAAAGATTAAGAAAAATGAAAAGAAAGGCTCTTGGTAAACAAAGGTTCTAGAGACCGTCAGATAAAAGGCCAACTTACCAGAGAGATCCAGAATAATAAACTCTGAAATAAACAAAAATATCTTTATATAGAAATTTTTATTTATCATGAATAAATTAACTTTTAAGATTCTGGATTATATAAAACTTTTAATTATCATATCAAATATAAGCCCAGAAGACGGTTGTCTTTTGTCGGCTTCCCTAAGCTGGTGCGATCGTATTCCGAAAGGCTTATTTTCCTGTTTCAATGGAAATGATATTCTTAAGAAATTTCAGGGTTCATTTTTAATCCTAACCCAAGGATGTAAAGATGAGCGAAGGGGGAGTGCATGAGAAATGATAGGAAGTATGTTTTTGGGAGTATACAATTTTCGAAATTTAAATGGGTAAAAATCATCCCAAGAATGATGGAAGTGGAACTGCATCATTTGGGATAAATTAAGGGATTCGTAATGAGACAGGGTTTGCTGACGTTCCTGCTCAAGTTTCTGCCACTTATATATAGGGCTTCCCATGATGTGTAGTTCTCCAGAGGACTTGAGATAGAGTTGACAGCGCTCTATGAGCTGTCGAAGATTGGGAAATTGATGTATGGTATTATTTAGTACAATTAGGTCAAAGGAACGCATCGGTAGTACATCCTCGAATATATCCCCATGGACGAAGTTTAGGTTGGATTGTTTGAAGACACGCTGGGCCTGCTCAATATCGATCAGTGATAAGTCCAGCCCTATCACGCTTCTTTGATATGCATTGCTGATATTGTGGCAAAGCCAACCGTTCCCACACCCTACCTCCAGAATTTGTTTGACATGGGAGTTTTTTTTCAGATACTTTAAAAATTTCCCTACCATTATCGCTCGATCTTTCCATTCTTCTTTTTGGAGATTAAAGGTGAATGCACGAGGCAATTCCTTCACCTGAGCATCTGAATATATTTGATGGATCTTCTTTCGATACTCCAAATATAGCAACTCAAAGTTTTTATGAGTTGAGCTGACGGGAATTAAGGAGTTCAATGGTTTCTCAAGAGAGGGTTCCATAAGTTGAGCAAGTTGGTGAATTTGGAAAAACTTGACCAGAATTTGAAGTTACAAAGAACTTATCGAAAATTTTATCTTTATATTCTTTAAGCTTACCTCTAATTTTCAGGAAGACAAGAGAAGAAATAGATCGTATTTCAGGTAAAAGAGCTTTTGTGGTGTATATTTTGAATATTTAATTAGATAATATTTCAATATTTCATACATTGGATCAGTATTTGCAAGTATTATCTCGTTTTAGTGGCTGTTTGTTTGGGATACTACATTGAGGAGTTCTGGGCATGAGGAAGGAGTACCCTACAGCCATTCGGGTCTATCGCATAATAAATGCTACATGTACGATTCTACCATTAAACTTAAGCTCCAGGAACAGTGGGATTGGATTGGGGAGGACTGGAGGGAAATTCTTGCCAGAAACCTGGACTTGATAGGATGTTTTTCCCAAAAGGACTTAGATTTTATACTGACCTTAGAAGAGTTAGACTGCTATGAAGGAAATTTTAAGGATCTTACCCCTTTATTCCTGATGCCTCAGCTTCGCCGGCTTGAACTAAGAGACTTAGAGATTCAGGACTATTCTCCACTAAGTGCGTTGCACAATCTTGAGGTTTTATCAGCAGTTTTTTGCTCACTTTCTGATACTTGCGTGCTATCAGGGCTTCAGAATTTGGAGGTACTTGATCTTTCCTACCCAGTATCAGACTCAATTGATTTAACTGGGATAAAAAATTTAACAGAGCTGAGAGAATTGTACTTAAATGCATGTCAGGGTTTATCCCTGTATGATCTTATACACCTTCCCAATCTTGAGGTAATTTCTTTGTATTTCTCACCCGTAAAAGAGGAAGAATTACACATGTTTCAACAAGTTCATCCTCGTTGTCATATTCTCCATTAAAGGAGAAGCGCGCGCAAAAAATCCTGAGGGGAGAAGAATTAGGAAATCAGCTAATACGATGGCTCTCTCTTGGGAGAGAAGTAAAATCTTGGGTTATCCATTTTCTAAAATGGAATCGGGAATCTTCTCTATTTGAGCGTCTCCCCAAAGATCTTCCAGTCGGTAAAAATCCCGTTTTTCGCGTAAAAAAATATGGATAACGATTGAAGCATAATCTAGAACGACCCATTCTCCGCGCTGAATTCCCTCTTTGGAAATAGGTTTCTCCTGATTCTTGCCCATGAACTCCATTACGGATTCAGCAAGAGCTTGGACATGACGGTCTGAATTCCCCGTACAAATGATGAAAAAACTTGTTATAGCTGTTTCGAGTCCTTGAAGGTTTAAGCGCGTTATTTCTTCTCCCTTTTTTTCTTGGAGACCCTTTATTGCAATGTCAGAAAGGGTTTTTGCATCTAGTGGAATTTGCTTCATAAGCTAATACACGCGAAGTTTGGTTTTTGATGTGATGATAATCAAGTATACATCAATTGAATGGATTTTTAAAATCATTCTTGAATTCCTAGATACAAGAAATACAGGATGACTTCTTTGTCCCATACGCTATTTTCTCGAGAACGGTTGGTTATTTTGGAGGAAATTTCCTCTACAAATGAGTGGATCAAGGCCCAATTGGGTCAAAAACTCCCACATGGAACTGTTGTTCGGGCCATTCATCAAGTTCAAGGAAAGGGGCAGATGGGTAGTACATGGGAAGTTGAGCCTGGAAAAAATTTAACCTTTAGTTTTCTATTACACCATGAGGATTTTTTCGTTAAGGAGGCTTTTTTTCTGAGTAAGTGGATAGGAATATCCTTGGTGAGTTGGCTGAAAAAAAGGATAAAACAGAAATCCATCTATATAAAATGGCCCAATGATATATGGGTGGAAAACAAAAAGATAGCGGGAATTCTCATCGAAAACCAGTTAGAGGGCCAGCGGGTGAGTTCATCTATTATTGGAATTGGTATAAACATAAACCAGCAGAATTTTGGATATGATTTACAACACAAGGCAACTTCTCTGATTCAGGCCACCGAACAGGAAGAAGAATTAGAACCTTTGTTGTGGGA
Source organism: Bacteroidota bacterium (assembly GCA_039197765.1). Lineage (GTDB taxonomy): Bacteria > Bacteroidota > Bacteroidia > J057 > J057 > JBCCTX01. Next base: position 17,614 of record JBCCTX010000061.1, on the reverse strand, counting down.
GTGTTTGTCTGAGATATCCAACTACTACAGATTCTTCCTACAAAAATATTGGGCGTTCCTAGATAAAAGGTATCTCCAGGAAATGATGGGATACCAGCAGTTATGTAATTTTGAACATCAAGGAAGGAATTTCCAGGCCTGGATTGATGGGGTAGAGAGAAATGGTAGACTTCGTTTAAAGCAAGGAGGAGAATTGCAAACTTGGGATATTAAAGAGCTTACATGGAAAGGCATAGCATGAGGGAGCTATTGGCTATAGATATGGGGAATACCTTGACTAAGGTAGGGTATTTTCGCAATCAGATATTAAGTAAAACCTGGACCTGTAAGCCAGAAGGACTCCGGCAGCTCGCAGGGGAAATTATCCGCAATATTCCTATAGACCATTCCTTTACGGTAGGTTGGGCGAGTGTGAACCAGGATGAAGCAATTCAGAATTGGGACATCTGGAACCGATTTGAGGTTCCTCCTCTTTTCCAATCTATAAATCATAGTTACCCTTTTCCCATACAAAATTTGTATCAAACTCCAGAAACGCTAGGTATGGATCGAATTTTGGCAGTGGTAGGTGCATTGGGAAAAATTTCTGCACCTCCTGTTTTGGTTATAGATATTGGGACAGCAGTGACCTATGATGTAGTAGATAAAGCCCGCAGATACCTCGGGGGAGGGATTTCTCCTGGAATGCGCATGCGCTTCCAAGCACTATCTACCTTTACGGCCAGATTGCCTCTTATTCAACCTGAAAATAATTTTTCTTTAGTAGGCAACAGTACCCATGAGTCTATTCGTTCAGGGGTAGTAAATGGATTGCTGGAGGAACTAGCGGGTATCATCCAGCGCTACAAATTGGAGTTTTCAGAGGAAATCGTTGTCATTTTAGCAGGAGGAGATGCCTCATTTTTTGAAAAACGTCTGAAAAGCATCAACTTTGTCGAGCAAAATTTGGTACTGTTGGGCATTTGTGAATCGTTATTATCACCTTTATGAGTTTTCGTTTGAAATTGTTTTCGATTGTTAGTGTAGGTTTGTTTTGTTGCCAGATAGGGTTTAGCCAGCAGCTCACCCGCAGTCCGTTTTCAAGGTATGGAGTGGGAGATGTGCTCAACAATAGTACCTCGAGGAATGAAGCCATGGGCGGAATTGGGATTGCGAGCAACAATTATTTCTCTTTAAACCGATTGAATCCCGCTTCCTACAGCGACTTGGTGTTTACCACGATGGATATCAGCGGATTTGGCCAATTCAGTACCCTGCGTTCTAATTCTTCTTCAGAAGAGGAAGCCTCGGCAGGCTTCCAGAATATCTTCTTTGGCTTTCCGGCCAATTCCAAATTGGCTTTAGCCTTTGGTTTCTCACCTTACAGTGTAGTGGGCTATGATGTGAGTGCTACACAAGATATCCCCTACCGGGACACTTTACAGCAATCCACAGTGAGTTATATTGGTGATGGGGGAATTAACCAAGCATTTCTAGGAGCATCCGTAAAATTGCTTAATGGGAAATTGCGAATTGGAGGAAATCTTGCCTATTCTTTTGGAAATACCCGGTATCGAACAGAGACATTTAACGATAATGATAGTGGAGGAAACCTGGTTCTAGACCTTTCAGAAGAGGTTTTTGTAGGTGGGTTTAGCACCCAGATAGGAGTAATTTATGAAGATACCCTTTCAAGTAAGGAAGGGCCTGAGGACATCCTCTTTCGCTTGGGAGCTACTACAGACTTCAATTTTGACCTGACCGGAGACCGAGATATTGTTTTAAATACTCAAGGGGGAACCCAAATCTTTACGACAGATACCATCTCTAGCACGGAAGGGGCAATTGTTCTACCCACTCAGCTTGGCGTGGGCGTCAATTTCAATCAAATTGGCAAGTGGAGCCTGGGAGCAGATCTTCGCTATCAAAATTGGAGTACCTTTAGAAGTTTTGGTGAGGATCCAGGTTTAGATACAGAACTCAGAATTGGGTTGGGAGGAGAATGGATTCCCAACTACCAATCCCTCAAATATTTTCCAAGAATTCACTACCGAGCCGGCTTCTTCTTTAAAAATAGTTATGTGACCTTTGAAGATGAGCCCATTTCAGATATTGGATTCACCTTGGGCCTAGGCCTTCCTGCAACGCCTAGTGCCATGGACCGCTTCAATCCTGGACGAACGACCTCTAAGATTAATCTGAGCTTTACCTTGGGCCGTAGGGGTTCTTTGGATACTTTGCCGCTGGAAGAGTTATACGTCCGCGTGAGGTTAGGTATTACCCTCAACGATAGGTGGTTTGTGAAGCGAGTTGTAGATTAACTCTTTACTTTCCCAATAAATTTAAAGGGTCCTTATTCTTCCTGGTGGGGAATTGAAAAATGATCCCTGTATTCAACCGAAAAGAAGGGGTCAATTGTGTGCCTTTGATTCGACTGTATACAGGAATATCGACTGTAGCTTGCCAAGATATATTGGGGCTTAGTGCCAGACTAAATCCCGGTACCCAAAACACCCACTCACCACCTGTATTATCCAATTCAAACCCATTGGTAACATCCCTTTCGGCGAGTCTGACTCGGAAAGAAATGGAAGGGTCAAATACTAAAGAACCTAGTTGGAACCTGTCGGCTATTCCGATTAAAAGCTGGAATTCGTCTCCGATCTGCCAATCTTGAATATTGCCACTGCCCACTCTCCGGAATTCAGGATTGGTACTTCTAAGGCTATAAGTAGCTGTGGCAGAAAGGCTCATAGAAGGTCGCGAAGCAATCACATGTGAAAATCGACTCCATAGGATTCCATCCCAGGTACCACTACCGGGTTGGAGGTCCATCCCAAAAGGGATTCCTGTGTCCGAACTTTCCTGAAAACTACCCGTTGGCATTTTCAAGCCCAGGCCAACCTGCCAACTAATGGGCCCTTGGTCAGCTAGTAGAACAAAAAATTTCCCCATCAACACTAGATCTCCTACCCCAGACGCAGCTTGGAAATTGGTACTATTGGTATTTCTATTCGTTACGGTCCTTTCCTGACGGACCCATGAGAGAAAGGCCTCAACTGCAAATCTTGGAGAAATCGTATATCCAGCTGAAACCAGAGCAGACTGTGTTGTTCTCAGCCTACGGATGCTGGTTTCTTCATCTTCCTTTGTCCCTGTTTTAAGCCTTCTGAGCAAATTCAGGTCGTAGGTTACAGATACCTGTAAAGCGCCCGGGTCCCCAGCTGGAAGGCCTAAATTTCCAGAAATGGGTACGCCTCCAGAACAGCAGTTTTGCCCATATACGGATATAGATAGTATGCAGACACTGCAAAAGGCAAAGATTTGAATGAGTTTTTTCATATCTTCGGACACTTTAAACCGTAAAATTACATTTCCTAAAAAATGAATAAGGTCGTTACTACGACAGCTAAACCTAGAAAAGAATGAAAAATAATTGTATTGCTATTTTCAAAGTATTTGTTTTTGCATTGTGCTTCGGTATAGTTTTCAATGCCTGTGGTCCTACCAGTCCAGAAACTGAGACAGAGACTGAAACGGAAGTTACGACTGAAGAACCCACAGAGGCTGAAGAAATTCCTAGCCCACCTAGGACGGCTACTGGTACTATCGGTGAGACTAGTTTGACCATCGATTATTCCTCCCCCGGTGTTAAAGGACGTACCATATATGGAGATTTAGTTCCCTATGATAAAGTTTGGCGAACAGGTGCAAATGCAGCAACCATTCTGACAGTATCTGGGGACATTAAGATAGAAGGGGAAGCTTTACCACAAGGAAAATATAGCTTCTTTTCTATCCCCTCCGAGGAAGGCTCTTGGACCTTTATCCTGAACAAAACCTGGGATCAATGGGGAGCATATGATTATGAGGAAAAAGAAGATGCCCTTAGGGTTTTGATAGAGCCTATTCCCATGGAAGAATCCGTGGAGAGATTGCGCTTTGAGGTAGACGAAGACGCTGGTAAAATTGTTTTCGTTTGGGACGATGTAATGTGCGCCTTAAACATCGAGGCTGGATGAATCCCTTAATAATTTTGTGAAATAGTAGGTAGCCATGTTACTGCTATGAGAAGGAGCGTGACTATCTACTATTTCACCTCTACTACCTTATTACTTACTCCTGCCTCCAGTTTATTGGCTAAGTAAAAGGCGCGTCTGATACAGGATACTACTGAAATTCCTCCGATCCAGTTTCCTCCTAAGTATATTCCGTGATTTTCTAAGGTTTCCTCGTGTTCCCAAGCAGGATAGATATCAACTGTATACTGTGGGATAGCCTTTTCCCACTTTCTTAGATGCTGAAATACGGGCTCTCCTTTCACGCCCAAAAATCTCTGGTGGTCTTCGGTAACCCGCTCTTTTATCTCTGCCTCTGGGGCAAGCGCCCAATTTGGATGTAGGGAGCCTCCTACAAAGGTGGTTAACAATACCTCTCCATCCGGGCATCTATTGGGAAAAACAGAACTACTGAATAGGGTGCCTAGGGTATTGCTCCGCTCGACTTGATTGTGCAATGCCCCAAAGCCGCGTAGAGAATGTTTGATTTGTTGCTTCTTGTAGGCAGTGTATACCACGGAAACAGGGGGGGAGTATATTTTCGCGATATCTTTTGCAATTTGCGGGTAGGAAGATTGTAGAATTTTTGCTGCTTGATAAGCCGGAACCGTGAGTACAATTTTATTTCCTTCAATCCCCTTACCTTTATTCATGTGTAAATACATAGGATCTGAGGCATATAAGCGGGAGACTTCCTGATCAAAGGAAATTTCAGCAGAGACTTTATCAGCTAGTCGGTCCACAAGGCGCTGAAGTCCTTCCTGAAACGAAAATATTCCCTTGTGAACCTGATCATTTCTCTGCTTTATCATCCCCACTAATAAAGAACCGTAAGATTTTTCCCATTTCAATAGGTTGGGAAAAGCCGCTTTTACCATGAGTTGTTTGGGATCACCAGCATAAATCCCAGAAACAAAGGGATATACCACATAGTCCGTAATTTCATCTCCAAACCTACGACGAAAGAATGCATCAATAGATTCGTTGTGAGGAGCAAGGGATTTTACCCTCCTTTCGTTGATGATTCTCTTTTTAGCCTGTAGAGAAAGACTAGTGTTTAAGAGGAGAGATTGGGGTCCTTTGGGTAATTTTTGGTACTTACTACTTTTGAGAATGTATCGATTTTTTGCTGCAGGGAGGGAGTAAACTACATCCTCTGACAGTTGTAACTGAGTCAACCAGTAGAATAGTTGATCATTCATTTGCAAGGAATTGGGACCTTCTTCGATCAAATAAGGACCCATCTGGAGGCTAGACATATTTCCTCCAGGTCTTTGTGATGCTTCAATTATTCGGAAAGGAATGTTTTTCCTCTTTAGCAACTCTCCCAAAGCAAGTCCGGTAATACCGGCACCTACAATAATAATCATGAAGGGGAATTTACTGCATTTTCTCTGTATATTTCTAAAAAACCCTCTATGCGCTCCTCAATTGCTCTTACTATAATAAGTATTTTTGTCATATCCTGTAATATACCTAGTGAAAAATCTCTTGCTTATACACCGGGGAGCTTTGCCTACGATATAGAATTGCTTAAAAAGCATTATCCCGTTCAAATCCTCTCCAGGAAAGAGGGGGAAGTTCAAGTCGCAGTTGTGGGAGCCATGCAGGGACGAGTGATGACCAGCACAGCTACAGGAAGGACAGGTAATAGCCTAGGCTGGATCAATCATAGTTTAATCGCTTCGCAAGTTTTTGAACCTCATATCAATGCCTATGGAGGAGAAGATCGCTTTTGGATGGGTCCTGAGGGAGGACAATTTGCCATATTTTTTGAACCAGAAGATGAATTCACCTTCGAAGACTGGCAAACCCCTGGGATAATTGATACGGCAGTTTATCAATTGACCCGTCAGGATTCCTCTCAACTTACCTATGAAAAAACCTTTTCCCTTCAGAATTACACCGGGACCCAATTCCGGGCCCATATGAAGCGGAGAATAGATTTACTGGACGACGAAGAAATCGGTGCAAATCTTGGTGTCGCCATTCCAGAGGGAGTGAAGGCCGTTTCTTTTCAAAGTGTGAATGAACTGACGAATATTGGTCAAAAAACCTGGGTGAGAGATTCTGGGCTACTTTCAATCTGGATTCTGGGAATGTTTCCTCCTTCTCCTCAAACTACCATTTTCCTCCCTGTAAAAGGAGGAGAAAATTTGGAAGCCCAAATTAACGATGCTTACTTCGGAGAAGTAGGACCGGATAGGTTGGTTGTAAGCGATAGCATCATATTTTTTAAAGGCGATGGGCTTTATCGAAGTAAAATAGGCATACCTCCCCAAATTGCTAAGCCCCTAATGGGAAGTTATGATGCAGAAAATCAGGTCCTAACGTTTGTACAATACTCTTTGGGAGAAGAAGAGTTATATGTAAACTCCCTATGGGAGCTTCAAGAAGAGCCTTATCGAGGAGATGTGGTCAACAGCTATAATGATGGCCCCTTAGATGATGCTGGGCAACAACTGGGCCCCTTCTACGAATTGGAAAGTTCTTCTGCTGCTCAGGAGCTAGCAGAGGGAGAGCACATGGTTCACATCCACAGAACGTTTCACTTCACGGGATCAGAATCTCAACTCAATCCTATTTTTCAAGCCAAATTGGGAATCAGGTTAGATTCCCTTAACCGTATTTTCAATTAGCGACATATGAATAAACTTGTTTTGACACTATCCCTTATATGGATAAGTACTTTCACGATTCTTCCAGCACAGGATATCGTTATCCCAGCCCTCATCTCCCCAACGAACCCGGCTTTGGTGAAGGAAGAATTAATATATTCTTTGGACCAAAGACCAACACCCGAGTGCCATGCTTCCACCATAGTTGAAGTCTCTGACGGAATGGTAGCTGCATGGTTTGGGGGTACCTATGAGCGACATTCAGATGTAGGAATATGGGTTTCTATACATCGAGGCAACTCATGGTCAAAACCTATAGAGGTAGCCAATGGGTTTCAAAATGATAGCCTGAGGTACCCCACCTGGAATCCGGTATTATTCAAGCCCGAAGGAGGCCCCTTACTATTGTTTTATAAAGTTGGCCCTAATCCAAGAGAATGGTGGGGTATGCTTACAAGTTCAGCAGATGAAGGTCGGACCTGGTCTTATCCCGTGAAATTAGGGGAGAACCCTGCAATAGGTCATTTATTGGGGCCTGTAAAAAACAAGCCTATCCAACTTTCCGATGGCTCACTTCTATGTCCTTCCAGCACGGAAGTTGAGGATGCCGCAGGAACGCGGTGGCGCGTGCATTTCGAGCGAAGCACAGATTTGGGGAAATCCTGGGAAGTGTATGGCCCAATTAATGATGGCTTGGAGTTCGATGCTATACAACCGAGTATCCTCACCTATCCCAATGGGAGTATGCAGGTACTATGTAGATCTATGCAGGGAGTTCTGGCCCAAAGCTGGTCTAAGGATGGGGGAAAAAAATGGACACCCATGCGTGCATCTATGCTTCCCAATCCTAGTGCCGGTACAGATGCAATTACTCTCAAGGATGGTCGCCAACTACTGGTGTACAACCATACTAGGCGAAAGGGAGATTTTCCCAAAGGGAGGAATATGTTAAATGTTGCCTTGTCTGATAATGGAGAGGACTGGAAGCCTGTACTTACGTTGGAAAGGCAGGAAGGAGAGTACTCCTATCCAGCAGTTATTCAACATACGGATGGGAATATACATATTACCTACACCTATCAGCGGAGAACGATAAAATATGTGGTATTGGATCCGGATAAGATGAAATAAACGAGGTATGCTCGGGTACCCATTCGTCTAAATAGAGGAAAAGTCATTTTTGTTAATCTGAATTAACAAAATTTTACTAATTTTGTTAATTCAGATTAACAAATGGAAGAAATCCTCGAAAAATCTTTTCGGACAATCCAGCAGGTCCCCCTCAAAATAGAACGTAAAGTACCAGGTAACCTCGATTGGAATTGGAGGCTCAATGCCATTGTTGGGGCTAGGGGGACAGGGAAGACCACTTTATTGAAGCAGAGAGCCAAGATTCTAAAAGATGCTGGGGAGGAAGTCTTATACATTTCTTTGGATGATCTGTACTTTACCGAAAATAACCTGATAGACCTTGTAAGAACTTTTGAACAATCCGGGGGAAAATTTTTATTTATCGATGAGGTTCACAAATATCCAGGCTGGGCAAGGGAACTAAAGAACCTATATGATTCCTATCCACAGTTAATAGTGGTATTTTCTGGCTCTTCTATTTTGGAAATATTCCGTCAGGAGGTAGACTTAAGCCGTAGGGCTTTGGTGTATGAATTACCTGGTCTCTCTTTCCGAGAGTATCTGGCGTTTGGAGAATATGCTACGCTTCCTACCTTTAAATTAGAAGATATTCTATCAAGTCATAGAGATCTTGCGGCCAGTATTTTATCCCAAATAAAACCCTTACAATACTTTCCTCTGTATTTGGAGAGAGGATACTATCCTTTTTTTGTGGAACCCTACAGGGATTATCAATTGACCCTAACTCAGGTGGCCCATCTAGTTGTAGAGTCAGATTTGCAGCATATGGAGGGGTATGATCCTTCTTACAGTCGAAAGCTCTTACAACTCCTTAGGATCATTTCGGGTTCTTCTCCGTTCAAACCCAATATCAGTAAACTGGGAGAGCGAATTGGTATTAGCCGGAAAACCCTGCTTAATTATTTGGGCTATCTTGAGAAAGCCCGGCTTATATCATTGATGCATTTACCAGAGACATCAATAAGTGTATTGCAGAAGCCAGAAAAGGTTTTTTTGAATAATTCTAACCTATATTATGCCCTCAATCCCCAAAATATTTCAATAGGCAGTATTCGGGAAACCTTTTTTCAAAACCAGCTTTCAGTGATTGCAGAGGTACATTTACATAGGAAAACAGATTTTCAGGTTACATATAAAGAAAAGTCCCATGTATTTGAGATAGGAGGCAGGGGGAAAGATTCTAGCCAGATAAAGGATATTTCCCAGGCATTTCTAGCACTGGATGGCTTAGAGATTGGTAACGGTAATAGAATACCTTTATGGTTATTTGGGTTTTTATACTAGCCTCATTGAACTTGATTGAGACTTAGAGAATATCCTAGTGAATTCAAGATTCAAACGAGAAAAAGTTTTGTTTTTAGATGAGAATGTGTTAATTGTAAGTAATTACTCACTTTTGAATGACGGACAAGAAGGAGAATATTTTGCTCGCTGCTTTGGAGCTGTTTGCAAATGAAGGATTTAATACAACCCCGACAAGTAAGATCGCCAAAAAAGCAGGAGTTTCAGAAGGGTTAATTTTCAGGCATTTTGAGAACAAGAAAGGATTGTTAAAGGCAATCATGGCTGATGCCGAAGCCAGAATTCGGGAATTTTACTCCCCTATTATCTTTGAAGAAGATCCCAAGAGGGTTATACGTCGGATGATTGAACTACCATTTGAAATATCCCATGAGGGCCTTGATTTCTGGAAATTACAATTTAAACTCAAGTGGGAAGCTGAGTATAATAATCCGGAGAAAATTAAACCGCTACTAGATAAATTGACCTGGGCATTCGAAAAGAGAGGATATGAAAGTCCTGAACAAGAGGCAGAAATGTTAAACCAGATTCTGGAAATATTGTCTATAAGTTTACTGCGGGATGGGAAAGTCTTAGATCCATCCTACAGGGATTTCCTATTAAAAAAATATAAAGTTTAGCTATTCTTATGACTTGATTTTAAGTAAGTACTCACTCAATATATTACTTCAACTAATACGTTATGACTACAAGTAGACTGCCATTAGTAGGGTCTGTGCTCCTATTTTTGGGCCTGAGTATTGGCTTTTCTTTTACGGATGAACCCCCAACCCCCCCTCCAGTAAAAGAAGACCTCTCTGAAGCCGCGTTTAATACGATGATGCAGGTAGTGGCACATAAGCGATGCATGAATTGCCATCCATCAGGAGATCGTCCCCATCAAGGGGAGGATAGCCACATACACCGCTTTGATGTACAGCGAGGTCCCGAAGGACATGGAACAGTCGCCATGCAATGTGGTACCTGCCATCAAGAAGAAAATAATTTGCTTTCTGGGGTTCCAGGAGCCCCTCATTGGCACCTTGCTCCCCAAAGTATGGGGTGGGAAGGGTTAAGCAAGGAAGAGATTGCCCAGAGTATCATGGATCCTAAGCGCAACGGGGGGCGTAATCCGGAGGAAATCCTCCATCATATGACAGAAGACCCCTTGGTATTGTGGGTATTCGAACCAGGAATCAACCACGAAGGGATTCCTAGAGAAAAACCTCCTGTATCAAAGGAGGAATACATAGAGGCTGTAAAAACATGGATTGAGGCTGGGGCGGAAATACCCAGTAATTGAGAAGCCAGGGAATGGAGGTGGGAGGGTAGAGGTTTGAAGAGAGAAACCCAAGTAATTTTTCAGACAAAAATCCGCTTTTTTCTCCTTATCAAAATTAATTAAACAACTATATTATGAATATATCATTCACTATAAATGGCGAGCCCCAAAGTGTAGACGTGGATGGGAATACGCCTTTGCTCTGGGTTGTACGTGATGTACTCAACCTCAAAGGCACTAAGTTTGGCTGTGGAAAAGCGGCCTGTGGGGCCTGCACCCTGCACGTAGAGGGGGTGGCCATTCGCTCCTGTTCTTATGCAGTAAAATTCGCACAAGGGAAAGCAATCACCACTATTGAGGGGCTCTCAACTGGGGAGAAAATCCACCCTGTCCAGCAAGCCTGGATTGAGGAGGTGGTTCCACAATGTGGCTACTGCCAACCAGGATTTATGATGGCTACTGCAGCCCTGCTGGAGAAAATCCCCAACCCTACAGATAAGGATATTGATGACAACATTTCCAACGTTTGTCGTTGTGCTACCTACTATAGAATGAGAAAGGCGATCCATAGAGCAGCAGAAATAAAGGCTGGGGAGATTGAATAGCATACAGTCGGTGGTAAGTGGCCGAAAAAACTCTTTGGTTTAACTAAAAGTTCCCAACTACGGACTACGGACTAATTCTAAATCAAAAAAATGTATTCCAATGACTAATACAGAAAAGAAAAAGAAAAAAGGATTCTCTAGACGAAAGTTTCTAGTGAGATCCTCTGTTGGCTTGGGGGTAATAGTGGGGGCTGGCTATTTGAGTCGCAACCTTGTTAGGAGATACTTGGCAGGCTTTGCCAATACCGCAGAACTACCTTACACCAATAGTGTTGGACCAAATGTATGGTTTGAGATTACGACTGATAACCAACTGATTCTTCACTCTCCTAAAGTAGAAATGGGACAGGGTACCTTTACAGGGCTTGCCCAAATGGCTGCAGATGAATTGGAGGTTCCCATAGAGAAAATATCTGTTGTACACGCTGCCTCAGAAACGGGAAATATTGATCCCTTTTCAACGGGAGGAAGTACCTCTATATCGGGCTTATGGCAACCCCTTAGGGAATTGGCTGCTACTATGCGGGAGATGCTCAAGGGAGAGGCTGCAAAACTCCTAGGCGTGGCAGCTTCAAGCCTCTCGCTCAAAGATGGAGTGATTAGCTCTGGAGATACATCCATGACTTATGGGGAAGTTGTCGCTCAAGTAAAAGAGTGGACCGTACCTGATACCCCTCCGTTAAAGGATATTAAGGACTATAAATATATTGGAAAGCCTATTCAACGAATCGACCTTACGGATAAAGTGCTGGGAACTCCTATGTTTGGAATTGATTCTACCCTTCCAGATATGCTGTATGGAGCAGTGGCGCGTCCAAATACTATAGGGGCCAAGTTTGTAGATGCGGATATAAGTGCAGCTGAAGGAATGCCAGGAGTGGTTAAAATTGTGAAAGAGGAAGATTTTGTAGGGGTAGTTGCAAAATCTCGGACAGAGGCTGAAAATGCCAAGAATGCAATTAAAGTTACTTGGGAGTCAGAAAGGGAATGGGCCTCAGCGGATATTGAAGAGATGATACAAGTGGGGAAAGGAGATCCCATTGTGATTCAAAAAGAGGGCAAAGCGAAAAGTTTATTAGCAGATGGAGAGGATGTTATTACAGCGGAATTCAAAAGTCCCATCGGAGCACATGCCCAATTAGAACCCAATGGATCCTTAGCCTTTGTAGAAGCAGATAAGGCTACGGTAATGATTTCAACTCAGGTGGTAAACCTGACAAGGAGTGAGGTTGCCGAACGTCTTGGGATGGAAGTAGAGCAGGTAAACATTCAACCTACTTATCTGGGGGGAGGATTTGGAAGGCGTCTACATACCCCTAATGCAGTACAAACGGCGGTCATGTCTAAAGCCGTAGGAAAGCCCGTCAAATGCTTCTTCAATCGGAAGGAAGAATTCCAAAATGATACCTTCCGCCCTCCCACACACCATGTGTTGAAGGCAAAACTTTCTGAAAATGGCATGATAGAAGCCATTGAACACAATGTCTCCTCTGGAGACGTAATGTTTGGCTCTCCTCTTTTTCCTGCTGTCATTGAGTCTGTTTTGGGAGCAGACGTAGGAGCCTGGCGAGGTGGTATGATCCAATACCGGAAAATCCCCAATTTTCGCGCAATATCTTGGCGGGTAAAGTTACCTTTTGCTACCAGTTGGTGGCGAAGCTTAGGTTTACTGGCCAATACGTTTGCCATTGAAAGTTTCATAGATGAATTGGCGCTAAAAGCGGGAAAAGATCCCGTTCAGTTTCGCCTGGATCATACGAAAAATGATGAAGCGGGGAAGCGCCTGAGTGCAGTCATTCGCGAAGCAGCTGAAAAATCGGGGTATACCGATGAAGTAAAAAACGGAATGGCGATGGGCTTCGCTGCCTCAACGGACGCCAACACTCCAGTTGCACAGGTGGTAGAAGTATCTATCGAAAATGAGCAAATAAAGGTCCATAAAGTTACCTGCGTGATAGATCCGGGTATTGCAGTCAATCCAGATCAGGTGCGCGCGCAATGCGAAGGGGCTATTATCATGGGGATGAGTGCTTCAATGTTTGAGAAAATGGAGGTAAAAAATAGCGAGCTTTCTCCCACTATTTATGGTCCCTATCAAATGGCTCTGATGCGGCACGCTCCCAAGGAGATTGATGTCGTGATTTTGGAGAATGCAGAAAAGCCAGGAGCAGTAGGAGAACCCCCATTAGGTCCCATCGGGGCTGCCATAGCTAATGCGGTTTTTCGTTTGACTGGCCAACGGCTTCGCGAAATGCCATTTAGTTTGACATAAACGTAGAGAATTTCAATATTGTAGAATGATTTGGTCAACAGGAGAGTCCCGAATTTATGAGGGATTCTCCTGAATTTTTATTTTCTCTACAGAAAAAAAATCTCATTAGTGACCTTCCTATACCTTGCCCATCATAAGGTAGGGTTGTTTTCATGGTTGTTACTAATGGGCAGACGTAAGGTCTGCCCATGCCTTTTTTGCCTAAGGGCTTACCGAAAGATCCCACAGCAAGGGCAAAAGAAAGTAGGTGAATACCGAAATTATCAGAATAGAAATTAGGTTCATCCAAATTCCATTTTTCACCATATCGGGGATACGCAGGTAGCCCGAACCAAAAACCACCGCATTGGGAGGGGTAGCAACCGGCAACATAAAGGCACAGGACGCTGCAAGAGTGGCTGAGATCATGAGGTAGAAGGGATGTATATCCAAGGCGAGTGCCATTCCACCTAGAATGGGTAGTAACATAGCGGTTGTTGCTAGGTTTGAAGTGATTTCCGTGAGGAAATTTACCGCTGCGACCAAGATTAGTACTGTCAGAAAAATCTCCAGTCCTTGCAAGAGAGAGAGTTGGCTCCCAATCCAATTGGCAAGCCCACTGGTTTTAAACCCAGCTGCGAGTGCCATTCCCCCGCCAAATAGTAAAATGATTCCCCAGGGCATCTTTACAGCCTCTTCCCAAGTTATGAGGGCTCGATCACGTGATTTATTGGGGAGGAGAAAAAGGGTAATACTCGACATCATTGCTATGACGGAATCGTCTAATTTGGGAAAGAAGGTTTGGAAGTAGGACCGAAAGATCCACAAAAGGGCTGTACCTACAAATACTGAGAGTACAATCTTTTCCTCGTATTTCATATTCCCCATTTCCTTTAAAAGCCTTAAAATTTCCTTTACTCCTCCTGGAAAAGACTGGTCTTTCATTTTAAATGCTATTTGAGTGAGGTACCACCAACATATACCCAACAGAAAGATGGAAATGGGAAAGCCTACTCGGAACCACTCGTAGAAACTTACTTCAATGCCGTACATTTCCTCAATGGTTCCTAACAGGACCAAATTAGGAGGGGTTCCTATTTTGGTAGCCATGCCACCAATAGAAGCAGAATAAGCAATAGCTAGCATAAGGGCTTTGCCAAATATTTGTGTTTCATTTTCTTGGGTGAGAGGGTTGTCCCGCAGTTGGGAAATTACAGCCATAGCTATGGGGAGCATCATCACAGAAGTTGCTGTATTGGAAATCCACATAGACAAGCCTGCTGTGGCAAGCATAAAGCCCAAAACAATCAAAGACTGGTTACTGCCGATCACTCGGATGGTGTTCAAAGCAATTCTGCGGTGCAAATTCCAGTTCTCAATGGCTATTGCCAGGATAAAGCCCCCCATGTAGAGGAAGATATATTTGTGTCCATATGCTGCAGCAGTGGTCCCAATATCCAGGCCATTAGTGAGGGGGAAGAGTACCATGGGAAGCAAAGCTGTTACGCTAATCGGTATCGCTTCTGTGATCCACCAGGCGGCCATCCAAAGGGTAGTAGCTAGTACGGAGTTGGCTTCGGGCGTGAGCCCCTCAGGGTGAAAGAAAGTCTTACAAAGGGCGAATAGTAAAGGACCAAGTATGAGACCAATTTTTTTGGATTGAAGCATAGAGGCAGGTTCTGTGTTTAGGATAGTGGTTTGACAGTTGCTGTTTGAGGTTTAGGTAAATTAGAAAGGCTTTATCTTTAGCCCAATAAATAGTCAATAAAAAATAAGGATAGGATCGATATTGGGATACTTAAAGAGGGCATTAGAATTGCAAGTCGAGGCCTGAGATTCAGTTGGGCTGCCAAAATAGAAACAGCATTCATAGAACCAATTGCCGCACCCAATATACACACTTTTCCCAGGACGTTCTGGACGCCAAAAATTTGCCAAATCAACGCATACATGAGTAAAGGAGCCAGTACCAGCTTATACAATTGGCCAATAAGCATAAAATGGATGAGTTCTTTTTCTAGTGATAAATCGATTTGGGATCCTATTGCCAGAAGGGCCAATACAGAAAAGGGTTCTGTGAGCTTTTCTAATAAGATTTGGAAATAGGCGGGGAATTGAAATCCTGTTATGTTCATGGTGAGTGCGAGTAAAAAGGCAACAAGGGGGGGGAAGGAAAAAAGCCGCCGAAGGAAAGAGCTTGGGCTTTTGCTCTTACCTGAATAATAGAGTCCTGTAGCTAAACCGAGGGTATTGAAGACAATCAAAGTCCCTGCAAGGCTTAGTAAGATGCCATAGGCTAGTCCTTCGCTTCCATACAACAAATCAAAAATGGGAAACCCGACAAAGGAAATACTCCCTATACCGGATGACATAATAAGGGCTCCTTCAGTAGGGCGATCAAGCCTTTTTACCCGTTTCACGAATTGGAAATACAGGTAACTTCCCAAGTAAATAAGAAAGGGACTAAGGCTCAACCATAGAAACTCCCATTGAAAAACCAGCTTGGGTACGTGATGGAGTGTGAGTATTGGGATGAAAAAATAGATGATGAGCTGGTTTAAGGCCTTGGGACCTTCCTGGGAAAGAATGCGGGTTTTTCTCAAGATATACCCTGATAGTAGACAAATGAGGAGGAGGCCGATGTTTGACACTTAAGAGATACTTGAGAATGTATTTTAAAATAATGTATAAAAACTGGCAAGTTTTTCCATTTATTTATGTAAATTACGGTGTTTGGTGAAAAAATAATAAGTCCGAGGCTAATACCTAAGATTTCTGCTGCCACAGAACCTTAAGGTACTCACGACCTAATTATTATTCAAACCCTACCCCGCTGGTTTTTTACCAGCGGTTTTTGATTGGGTTGATTTCTCCCTCCCCATATTTTTTTCAGATGAATAGTTGCCCAACTAGCCAGTAACAGCATTTTTTAATTTTTTTTCTTTCCGTCGTGACTTCCCCCCTTTTTTTCATCATAAGGTAGGGTTGTTTTCATGGTTGTTACTGAGTGGGCAGAAGTAAATTCTGCTCGCTCTTTTTTTATGGGATATTTTTCAGGAGGTACTTAATGGACTTTATAAAAGCAAAAGCCACCCCCAATCGAGGATGGCTCTAGCTTTACTCAGGGTAGTATGTTGCTTATTTTATTGCAAGTGGAACAGTCATCTTTTCTCCTTCAATCTCTGCTACCAAGTTATAGGTACCCGCTGAGAGTTGGGAAGTATTCCAGGAAAATTCGTGTGCTCCTTTTTCATAAGCCTTTTGCCCAATTACCTTAATTTCTCTTCCTGATAAATCATAAAGGGAAAATCTTACGCTTCTCTTCTTTTCTAGAAAAAAGGCAACTGTGATCTCTCCGAGGGAAGGGTTAGGGGAGACGCCGAGGGCAGTTAAGGGGAAATTTTTTGGGGTTTCGGAAATGATGGGCTTTTGAAAGCCTTGGCCCTTAAGGGTATCCGCTTGTACCTCTTCCTTTAGGGTTATGGATTCTTGGGTATCAGAAACCTTATCCTCAAATTCCACTACGAGTAATCCAGTGGCTCCCGTTGTACCAAATTCTTTCAAAGCTTCTTGTGTATTGAGAATACGTGTAGTGAGAGGTTTCTTTTCTGCTAACCCTTTGACCATTGAGAGAGCTGGTTTATCCATAGTTTTTGAATGTATTTCCAGCATATAAGAGAAGTCAGAATTGCCTCGTATTTTTGAAGGTATTTTTTCTAGCCGAGGGGTAAGGTCATTTGGCCGTGAGGAATTCAGCAAAAAGAGATGTGCGTTTGAATATTTATAAGGATCTTGTCCCAAGGCTAGGTTCAAAAGTACCTCGGGGGCTTTGTCTGTATAAATATACCTACTCCATTTTCCGTTGTATTCGGTAGTACCTATACCTAGAATTTTTTGAGACCTTAATTCTTTTACGGCTTCCAATCGCTGGTTCTTGGAGTAGGGTTTTCCATTGATGAAGAGACTGGTTGTTATCCAGTTTGCCTTGGGAATAATTAGCACATCATCTCGCTTTTGAGACATGGTAGGGTCAGCTCTACCTGCCCCATTGGGTAAGGTGAAATCCGCAATTTTTAGTCTGATTTTTCCAGACAGCTTGGTATCGATTTCTATCACTCCATTTACTCCTTTTTCCCCATATTTTTCTTTGGCTGCCTTTCCCTTAAGTACTTTAATGGATTCTATGTCCTGGGGTTCCAAGACGGAATTGATAGATTCTTTTCCATCCCCTTTTTGAAAGGGTTGGAGCGATTGGCTAGGAAGGATATATCCATCCACTACTATCAAAGGCTGATGGGAATCTGACGGGTTATTTCTCAAGCGAATGCCTGGCTCTTCAAAAATCCCATCTCTGTTACCCCTTTCAGGGGTTTCTCCCCCTTTTTTAT
>JBCCTX010000060.1:0-27661 GCA_039197765.1 Bacteroidota bacterium | reverse complement strand
TTCAGTGTCCGTCATAATCCGTCCTATAAAGTCAGCGTCGAAAAGGGTTCAGGGTGGGAGGGGTTGGGTAGTCGGTGGTCCGTAGTCCGTGGTAAAAAAAAGTGTTAGAAAGAGTTCCTGGCTGGAAGGTTGAATAGTTAGATAGTCGATGGTCCACAGTTTAGGTTGTAAGTTTAGAGTTTTTCAGTGTCCGTCATAATCCGTCCTATAAAGTCAGCGTCGAAAAGGGTTCAGCGTCCTTCCGTGTCTACACCCAAAAAGAAAACTCCCAGCCGGGGAGGCTGAGAGCTTAACCTTAGTAATTAGCTGCACATCGTATCACAAAGGTGCACGTTTTCGAATTGAAGGATGTGCAGTTTTAACGCTATTTTGTTCAATTTTCGAAATATACATTAGTCTTACTCGTATTTAAGCGCTTCTACCGGGTTGGAGGTAGCTGCACGCATAGTTTGGTACCCAATACTTAGGATAGAAATTAACAATAAAACAGAAAGTGCGACGAGCATCCAGGTCCAATTGAAGGATATATGATACGCAAAGCCTTCCAACCAACGTTGGGACAAGACAAATGCAAGGGGAATACCAAGAACAAAGGCAATGCCAATCAGTTTCAAGTATTCCTTACTGAGTAACAAAAGAATAGATGGAATTGAAGCGCCAATAATCTTTCGGATACCAATCTCTTTGGTACGCTGCATTACGGTATGCGAGGCTAAGCCGAATAATCCCAAGGCTGCAATAAATAGGGCTAACCCAGCAAAAGTATAAGCGATCTTACGATTTTTCTCCTGAGTCTCATACATACGCGCAAAGGCTTGATCCAAAAACTGATACTCGAAGGGTCGATGAGGCACCTCTTCATCCCAGATATTTCGCAGTCCTTGGAGTTGTAGTGCTACATCTCCTGGCAGAACCTTTACCAACAGTTGTTGCTTCGTCCAATCCTCAACTGTATTGTAAAGCACCAAAGGACCGATGGTTTCCTCCATAGAGGCAAAATGAAAATCGTTGATTACCCCTAGTACCTTCCCTTCTCTCCCATGTAAATCTACCTCTTTCCCCAGGGCCTCCGTCTCATCCCATCCCATTCCTTCGGCAAGTTTCTCATTGATCAGGAAAGCATAGCCTGGACCTTCAGAGTTTGCAGGAGTGAAATTGCGACCCGCAACCAATTTGAGGCTTAACGTTTCAAGAAAGTTGTGGTCCACTGCCATAGCCGTAACCGACTTTCCTGGTTTTTCTTCTACAGTGTTCTCCTTAAAATCATATCCCCCTTTGATTAGGTGTGGTGGATTGGTGCATACTGAGGCAGACTTAACCTGAGGATTCTGTTCCAAGCGCTGCGTAAGGGTGCTAAGGTTTTGACGGACCTTCCCATCTACAGGTAAGATTAGCGTGTGTTCTTTATCAAAGCCTAGTTTTCGAGACTGGATGTAGTGAAGCTGCTGTTGAACTACAATAGCCCCGATGATCAGACAGGTTGAGATAACAAATTGAGAGACAACCAGCCCTTTTCTTAGCAAAGTACCCCCAGAGCTATGCCCAAACCGTCCTTTCAATACCCGAATAGGTTGGAAGTTGGAAAGAATCAGAGCAGGATATAAACCTGCCAAAATACTGGCCGATAGAAATACCCCGAGAAAGAGCTTGAAGAACGCAGGCCTCAACAAGTCCCCTAAGGTCAATTCTCTTTGTGTGAGTTCGTTGAAATAGGGTAAGCCTAGGTAGGCGATTATCAAGGCAAGTGCAGAAGCCAAAACGGCTACCATTACTGTTTCACCTAAAAATTGGTTGAATAACTGCGGGCGCTGTGCACCGATTACTTTCCGCAGCCCAACTTCTTTGGCTCGATCAATAGATCGAGACGTGGTAAGGTTGATGTAATTGATACAGGCGATAAGGAGAATGAGGAAAGCTAGCCCTCCTAGGATATAGACGTATTGGATATCACTTACGCGTATACCTTCCTCTTGCTCCAGGTGGGTAGACCGGAGATACACTGCTTCTAGGGGCTGGAGTTGGAAATCCAGAAAACTGGCCGTCTCTTCATCGGAATGTTTCAAGATGAGATCTGGAAGTTGGCCCTCAACTTTCTCCCTGACCCCTGCCTCGCTCAACAATGCATAAGATTGATAGTTTGCCGGAAAAAATCCTTCGTTGGAAACCATCCACTTCTCTCCGTGAAAGGGCCGTAATATCTCAAAATGCATATGGGAGTTTCGAGGTACCTGCTCTACTACTGCGCTTACTCTATAGGCATTGCTATCCGTACTGGAATATAAAAATTTTCCAATGGGGTCTTCAACCCCAAAGTACTTCTTTGCCAAAGGGGGAGTTAAAACAATTGAGCTAGGATCCTTAAGTGCTTGGGAGGGACTTCCCTTAAGGACCTTGAAAGAAAAGATATCAAAAAAGGTAGAGTCGGCATACAGAACATGATTTTCCTTAAAACTCATGCCATTATGTGAAATTAGCATTTTACTTGGCATTACTCTACAGCCTTTTTCCACTTCTGGATAGGTCCGAGCGAGTAAGGGAGCGATAATATTGGGCGTATAGGTAAGGTTTTGATCTCCTGCATCTGTATGGAAAACTGAAGTGACACGGACAATCCGATCATATTTATCGTGAAAGCCGTCAAAACTCAGTTCAAATTGAACATACAGGAACATCAATAAGCAACAAGCCAGACCTAAGGCAAGGCCTAAAATGTTGATTGTGGAAAAGCCTTTATGGTGCATTAAATTGCGCCATCCAATTTTGAGGTAATGGGAAAACATAGCTAATTCATTAAGATATGAGGGAAGTTGAACGTGTTTCCACGCAAAGGGCCTACAGGCAGAAAAGACATCTCTTATAAAGCGCCAGCGGGCTTTCTTTACCCCTTTCTCTTCTACACGCTCGTAATACATCTCATACATATCCCCCAATAGCATATCCGCTTCCGAATCTTTGCAATACCAAAGAAAGAAGCGCTCAGCCCACATAGGAGGATTGGGAGGATTGGATGTAGACATGGGGTTAGAGAGGGTTTTATGTTAAAGAGTTTATGTTGTTTGAAGTTGGAGGTTTCGCTTAGCAGTTTTAGATAATGGGCTTTTTACCTGTCATCCCCACCCTGCTTACTTCCAAGGAAGCCTATCATATTCCACGAATCGACAGATTATCCAAAGAAATACCCGGAATTCGGTCAAAAAGGCCGTTGCGAAGTTCTTTACTCAAGACCAAAGCTTTATTCCCGGCCCCAGTCATTACGTAGTAACGCTTTCGTCGTCCTCCACGCTCTTTAGTAGCTCCCCCTTCATGGGAATCTATAAACCCCTTCTTTTCCAAGCGACTTAGCGCAGAGTGTAAGGCTCCAATACTGGGCATTCGACCAGTCTGTTCAGCAATTTCCTTTTTGATGGCTACACCATATGCATCACCTTGTAAAACGCCGATGGTCAAGAGAACTAGTTCTTCGAATGCGCCGAGTTGGGTGTGTTTCATCGAAAAGTAGGTTTGACATTTATGGTTCAAAGTTTGAATCTGGTAAATTTCTGCTACGCCAGACGGAAATTACCCTAGGCTTAGCCTTCAAACTCTCTCACAACAAACATCTTTATTAGTTTCCTATTTGCAAAGTAAATATAATAGATTCCTATTTGCAGAACAAATAAATCGCTCAATTTCTCTAAAATCCGTACATTTATGCTTAAATGGGAGAAAAAAAAGGCTATAGATCGGGATTTGTCAGTATAATTGGAAAGCCCAATGCTGGCAAGTCAACCCTACTCAATCAGCTATTGGGTAGGAAACTCAGCATTATCACTCCAAAAGCCCAAACGACCCGGCACCGGATTTTTGGAATAGACACGGAAGAAGACTATCAGATTGTCTACTCAGATACGCCTGGATTGATTCGCCCAAAATATCAACTTCACAAACGCATGATGCGCTTTGTAGACCAATCCACGGAAGATGCGGACTTAATAATCCTTGTGATTGCGGTAAATGAAACCTATCCAGAAGAAGACCTGATCAAGTTGGCAGGTAAAACCGAGGTACCCAAGATATTGGTAATAAACAAAATAGATGCAGTACCCAAAGATGAGGTATTTCTCCGGATGCAAGCCTTACAGGAAAAAGTCGACTTTGTGGAGGCTATTCCCCTTTCAGCCCTGAAGGGCTTTAATGTTGAGAAATTAAAGCAAATCGTAATTGGGTTATTACCGGAAGGCCCTCAATACTTTGAACCCCATCAGATCTCAGACCGACCCGAACGTTTTTTTGTAGCAGAGATTATTCGGGAAAAACTATTTTTAAAACTGAGACAAGAGCTCCCCTACAGTACGGAGGTGGAAATTGAAGCATTCAAGGAAGCCTCGGAGGCAAATCCCATTACTCGACTCTCTGCCATTATTCATGTGGAGAGGAATTCCCAGAAGGGAATGATTATCGGAAAGCAAGGACAGATGTTGAAAAAAATTGGCACGCTTGCTAGGAAGGATATCGAAGCATTTTTAGGCACCAAGGTTTTCTTGCAATTGTATGTACGAGTTTCTCAGAACTGGAAGGATAGCAATAGTCAGTTAAAAAACTTTGGCTATGATTTAGGTTGAACCAATAGCTGATAGGGCTCATAGTCCAACAAATTTCGCAGTAGAGGGTCCATGGTAAAAGTTTTGGGCATAAACTTCATCCCATTCTCTAAGGCTGTTTCTAGTAGTGCTACAGCTTGAGCTTGATTCCCCAAGCTACTCTCGATAATGGCCTGCCCATAATACCCCCAATCCATGAGATCTCCATTTTGGTTTAGTGCAATCTGACACTTTTTTGCGCTCACCTCATCTCCCATATTTGCAGCCGCATAGCCCTTCATTGCAAGTAGACGCATATGGAGCTCTCCCTTCTGAGAAGGAAAATGCATCTGGTCTATCAGTTCTAGTACCCTTGAATAGTTGTGAGATAGCAATTCACTTTCGGCTAGCGAAAGCAACCAAAATTCTTGCTCTTTGTATTCTGGATACTCTACAAGGAAGGGTTCCATCTCTCCCTTAAAAAGGTGGAAGAGAGAATCTTCGCCCGAGATGAAACAAGCCGTAGAAACGGTTTGAAGGAATTTTCCCAAAAGGGCCGAATTCCCTTTCTGTCGAATACTTTCCTGTATCTGATCTAAGCTACGCCAGCGTCGTAACTGGACTAGAGAAAATACTTCTCCTTCGGGCAATAAGGTTTCCGCCAGATCTGGTGAAAACTTTGCCTTTAATGACAAAGCTGCCTCTGGACTATTGGATGTGTAATAGCCATAGGACCACTGCGAGATAATTTTTTCCACCTGAGGGGGGGGCAATTCCTCAAAGCTCGCCCTATCTTCAAACACTCCTTCAAGAAGGTCCAGAGCTGGTTGGACCTTATTTTGATACAATAGAAGCTCCACTTTCTGGTAAGTCGCATAGTCAGGGGGCCAGAACTTTTCATAAGGACCTTCCCAAAGTTGATACAGGTTATTCCAATCCCGAGACCGACGGGCAACTAAGGCTCGAAGGTGTAACTTTTCTCCCTTAGAGAGTTTATCCTCTTTCTCCTCCAGAAAGGAAATCGTCGCATCTACCTGCTCCATTAAGCCATTGGCAAGTTGGCATTGTGCATAAGCCTGCAAAGCTGGATAAAAGGTAGAATCTGATGAAAAGGCTTTTAAGTAATATGCTGAAGCTAGTGGAACGTTTTCTCTTTGGTGGAAGCGTCCCATTAGGTACTCCTGGTACGTATCTGTGGAGGGAGGCGTACCTCCTATTTTAATTTCATCTGGGCTTACCCAGTATTCCAAAAGGTTTCGCTGGAGTCTACCCACTAAGGCTGCCGCTTCATTGGGCTCGGCCTTTAGAGGGGGTATTTCAAATAAGACTTGTTTGCTTAGTAAATTTCTGATGCGCGCCTCCATATGTAATTGCCCGTCTTGCTCCCGTATATTTCCTTCCACCAAAAAATAGGTATGCAACTGATCGTGTGCTTCGATCAGCTTTTGGGTGTTCAACCGACCCATATTCTCTTCTACATAAGATCTCCCAATTTCGGATTCCTGGATTCCCTTAAGTATCCAATCGGAAGTCAATTCATCTAAAGCCGGGATATGGGTTTGATTTTCAAAGGGGCTAATGACAATGGTGCGAATTTCCTGTCTTGAATTGTGCTGTAGGCTATCGAAATACCCTCCTTGGTTCAATGCATGCCAGGAAAGTCCGGAGGAGAGCAATATAAAAAAAGCAGCAACATTGGAGACCCAGGTAGGAGCTTGATATCGATTTTGGGGCACAAACGGGGAAATGCTCGTAGCCGTTTCTGGACGAGTATTCGTATACAGGGGTAAGGGCCTTTCAACACTGCCTAGTGAAAATAAGCCCAAATGAAAGCTAGTGATTCCCAACTGCTCCTCAATCACAGAAGCCACCTCTTGGGTGTATACCAAAGAGATTCCAGGAAGAATTCCCGCCATTTGTCGACATTGGCGCTCTGAGACGGAAGGAGTTGAATGTGATCCTTTTCCACAATGAATGGCTAAACTACATCCTACCTGACTTTCTGTGGAAAGGGTTCGGCAGATTTCATTTGCCCATTGAAACGCACCCAGGGGAGTGGGAAAAGATATTTTAAGCTCATAGGAAGAGGGAGAACTTAGTAAAGAACCTTCATACTGAGCGAGTAAGGCTAACCCTACCCAATTCACATACTCCCAGAAAGCTGATGGCAAAATAGCGTCTTGTAATTCAGGTTTCTGAATTTCTTCGACACTTAACCATACAAGTGTATGGACTTCTGAGCTATATTCGTTCATGAATTCCCTCACAAAGGTACAAAAAGATAATTTTGTTACTTTAACCCTATGAACTGGGCTTACCCCTTACGTATAGAAGAACGAGAGGGAATCCCTTGGGTTTGGGATTCGATACGAAAAAAATGGGTGCAACTTACCCCTGAAGAGCACGTCAGACAGCAGACGATCCAATATATGGTTCAAGAGAGGGGAGTAGCTGCGGGGCTCATTGGGGTAGAGAAGGGAATTCAGTACAACAAAATGTCTAAACGCTTTGATATTGTGGTTTTTGATCGCCAAGCCCAGCCACTCATCATTTGTGAATGCAAGGCGCCAGAGGTACCACTAAATCAAGCAACCCTGGAGCAGGTCGCACGATATAATGCAAGCCTTAGGGCACCGCATATTCTAGTAACAAATGGGCTTAAGTGGTTATTTTTCTCTTTGGAGGAAACTGGCAAATATGTTTTCCAACCTTCAGGGTGGATGTAGGAACTAGGGTCCAGCGTAGGGATCGCCTTGCGATAGAAAAGGAGATCCATTGACGTTCCATCAATTGGATGAGTGATTATTTCTCTCTTCCGACTTCTCAGCTCTCACTTCTGCATGTTTCTTGTATGCCTTCATCCTACATTAGTCCTATCAGGACAAAGCCCTGTAACAGGAGAAAGGCAAAACCTAAGAGGAACATCTTACTTCTAGAAGTGGAAGCAGGGGATTTGACGTAGCGGGTGTAGGGGATCCGTTTCATACTCATTGTGTTATGTTGGATGGTTTCATGATAAAGACGAAGTAACTGTATGACTTCCTTCTTAACATACTTAGCTCTTCGAATAAATAGAAATTAAACCTAGTGAACCCTCCTATACCGGGAGTGAAGTGGGAAATTTGACTAGTGAAAATGAAGGGCGGATAATGGTCTCCCTCCCTTTTCAACGATTCTTCTTCAGGTTAAATACTCGATTTACATTAAACCCAAAGTGAATATCACCCTGTCCCCAACTCCCAGTGGTTTCGGCTACAAATAGATTCTCTGTCATTGCCTGGGCATTGGAGAAAAACAACTGAAACACGTGTCCTCCTGTCTCAATATCCAGCCCTATTGACAGAGAAGGTTCAAAGTTATCCGCTGTATATTCTGTAAGGAGGTGAAAGTATTCCACATTTATACTTAGACTGGAATTGAGTTTCTGGCGAAATCCTACCCCAAGTGCCAAAACGTCATTGGGTTCTTCTATAGTCTCCACCAAATTGCGGTGAATCAAAGTAGGAGTTACTTGTAGGGAAAAAGACTCAGAGAATTTCCTGGCGATAAGTACCTGGTGGTTAAAGCTCAAACGGGAAGAAAAGAGGTTATCTCGGGTTTCATCTCGCCAAGGTAAGGTATTTACCATGATACCTGATACATAGCTAACCGTAACAGGGAAATTCCGCTCCCCTTCGCTTTGCCGTAGCAGTCTCAGCTTGAGAAAACCATCGTAGGTTTTTCTCACATTACTTCTTCCTACTCCTACTTCTAGCCAGTCGGTGAGACCGTACTCTAGGCCTAAGCGTATATTGGCCTGATCGAGTCCAAATAGCTCGGAAGCGCCCTCATTGATTCTACCAAAACGGTGGGAAATAACTACCTGTAATTCGTTGGCAGCTGGCATCTCAATAGAGTGACCATTGACAATTCTTATAGATTTAAAGGTTGCATAGGCATAATTAGTCTGAGGTTCTTCCAGGCCCTCCAACTCTTGGAGTAGGTCTTCCTGAGCGTTTAAGCTCCCCACCCACATAAGGGAAAGCAGTAAGGTGATAAGATTCTTCATAAGTAGCTTATTCGTAGGATAGATCGATTGAAATATTAATGGTTTTGGCTATGTTATCCCGCACGACCGAAGGAATGTTGATTTCGTAGTCGGCAAGCTCTACAGGGAAATTAGCTTTTAGCATGACCTTACCCTCTGTCACGGTAAGCATACCTGTAGTTTCTACCTCCTTACCTACTCCATGGATGGTAAGGGTTCCTTTAGCCTGCGCTGTGTATTCCCCATCCTTATCCAAGCTAATGTCTGACAGGTTCGTAATGGACCCTGCAAAGGTAGATTTGGGATAGGTATCTGACTCCATATACTTTTCATTGAAGTGCTCCTGCATAAGCGCCTTTTCAAATTGAAAGCCCTTAATTAATACTGCAAAGGCGACATCCCCACTTTGGGTATTTAGGACACTCATTGCCTGATGGTTATGAGCTTCTATATCCTCTATGGGTGTATGGGAGGAAAACCATATGTGTCCCGTTCGGGTCATAATCTTTTGAGCAAATACTTGCTGGCCCGTTGCCATTAAGGCAATGGATGTAATCAGAATGCATACGATCTTATTCATGGGAAAAAAGTTACGTTTTGAGGTGGTTAGAAGGAGTTGAGGTTTGAGGAGAAATAATTCTTCTGGTTTTCAATCCCAGTTTCAATTATTCTCAGCCCCCTGTTTTACCCAGGCCTGGACGGTAGAGATTTCACAATCAGGGAGTTTATTCGCATTTCGAGGCATGGGGGAAAAGCCGGGGCTATGTGTAATGGTACCCATGAGTCTTCCCGAATTCACCTCGACCAATACATCGCCATGGTCTTCTAAGACCACGTTCCCGGAGGATCTCGACGCACTATGACAAGGAAGGCAATTGGATTGAATGATTGGGAAAACCGCCAGCGAAAAGGAAACTTCCGTCGTGTCGCACGCAGCGGCAGGTTCATTGGGGTTTTGAGCCGTCCCCTCTGGATAGAGTTCTTCTTCATTGTCGTAGTAGCATCCTGCAGCGAGTAGGATACAGAGTCCTAATATCCCTATGATTTTTCTGTTGTGCATCATTCGAATATGTATTGTAGATTGATTCTATGGGATGAGAATGCATCGGTTGAGGTTTACGTCCATCAACATACCAGAGCAGATTCCTTTCACGGTAATTTCCATTCCCTCGCGGATTTCCTCCAAGTCCTTTGAGTCAGTAGGTTCAAAGGCACAACTCACACCGAACATGTCGGTCTCAGCACCTAAAATAAGGGTATATCCACCTGCATCTGTGGTACTAATCTCTCTGACAGTTCCTGCAACCTCAATAAGAGAATTGAGGTATTTTTCATTGGCTGTAGCTTCATTTCCTTCAAAATCTTTGAACAGTGCTTCGCTAGTCAGCTCAAAGTCTGCCTTGATATTTTCCAGTTTGGGGTGTGGTTTAAAATACATGAATGCCCCAACGGAAACACCGATTAACATACTTAGCAATAGAAAGAGGTATACTGGTTTTTTCATGCTCTCTTTGTTTTAGACAATCTCAATGGAATAAGTATTCCTTTTCATAAAGTGTACCCCCATAGTAGCTATTATCAGGGGATATTCGGTTCAAAAAATGAAAAATCCCCAAAATTGAGTCCTCAATTTTGGGGAGATTTCGTCGAACCGACTAGTCCCTTAGGAACGAGATCGGATGTATGTAATGAGTGACCTACTGTTCTTCTAGAATCTGAGTAGGCGCAGCAAAATCATATGTCAAGGTGAAGCGCAGCGTATTCTGTAAAGGGTGGTTCTGCTCCAGGGGTGCTAGGTAAGCAACATCCAATCCAAATACATTGTATTTAATCCCTCCACCCAATGTGAAGAACTGGCGATTCCCTTTGTCTTCCGCTTCGTGGAAGAAGCCTGCGCGAATCGCGAATACCTCACGATACCAATACTCTAGGCCGAAGGCTAGGTTGATTTCTCTCAGTTCTTCGCTAAATCCCTCATCTGCATCACCGAAACTTCCAAACATACCCTCCAATAGGGCTTGATCAGAGCGCCCACCCCCTTGACCTAAGCTATCAACAGAGGGAACCAATAATTTGTTGAAATCATTGGTAAAGGTCAGCGAGTTGTACTCGTCAAAATGGAAGGTAAAGGCATATCCCAAACGCAGGTTAACTGGAATAAAGTCTCTTTCAGCAGAATTATCTGTGTAGGACACTTTAGGGCCAATATTAGAAATATTGATTCCAGAGGCAAATGTTACAGGAAGGCCTCCTGCTGCATTGTTAAGGGTAAAATCCTTCTGATACTTAAAGGAAATATCCCCTGCAACTGAGTTCACCGGCTTCAAGTCTCCACTGATATTAGAGTTTGAGGCCAGTCGGCTGTGGATGTACCGCAAGGAGATAGCACCAGAAAGAACGGAAGAGATCTTCCTTGCGTAGGAAACATCAAAGGCAAATTCATTGGGCTTATCACTCCCTACAGGTTGTCCTTGGATATCTGTAAAGTTGATCTGTCCCAAAGAGAAATATCTTAGAGATCCACCAATTACTCCGCCCTGCTCACCGATGTTGTAAAACCCAGAAAAGTAAACCAAGTTAATATCGGGGATTCCCAAAGATCTGAGCCAAGGGGAATAGGACATAGCCACACCAATCTTCTTATCGGCGAAAGCTAATCCGGCTGGATTCCAATGGGTAGCATTGGCGTCATCGGCAATAGCTACACCCGCTTCTCCCATACCTCCTGCTCGGGAGTCGGGAGCAACCATAAGAAAGGGAACAGCTGTAGTAATGGTTTTAGATCCAGCTAGGCCTTGGCCAGAGGTGTTGATTTGGGCCTGAAGAGGAGCAAGGCCAGCAAATGTGGCTAGCACACACCAAATAGCGAGTTTCTTTTTCATTTTGAAAGCTACCTAATTAAAGATTATATACGTTTAAGGTTTTTAGTTTAGAACTCCCCGAATCCTCCTTAATTCAAGGAGGACAGGGTTTGAGGTTGAATACTGGTAAGAAAGCCTTCTTCCTACTAACCCTAAACTGAAAACTTCGAACTAGTTAAAAAAAGTAGCATTGCTTCATAGGCAAATACAAAAATAGTATAGAATAAACGCTAGTCTAGTGTATTTTATGCGTACAAATATAGAAATCTCATTACATTTCCAAAAGGAAGGCTAGGTGGAATATTCATTCTTGCGGGATTTTTGCTAAAAGTGGGCCTTGGATGGTAAATTAGTTTGATAATCGACGGTCCACAGTTTTTGACAAATTTTAATTGTTAAGTTTTTACTGATGACTAATGACTATTTAGCCACATCCCTAAAAGATTCCCTACCTCCTCAGAACTAGACGCTCTACTTTCCTTGCTTCCTCCTGCGTATCCCTATCCGTAACGATGACTTCATATATATAGATGCCTTCTACTAAATTATTACCCTGAAAACCGGTCCCTTCCCATGTCAAGCCTTGATAACTATTTCCTACAGCAACAAATTCATCTTGTAAAGACTGCACTTTCTGACCGGTTAGGGTATAAATATTTACCGCAATTCTCAAGAGCCTTCCTGCCTGATTATGATTGACAAAGAAGGTGGTCTGACCTGAAAAGGGATTGGGGACATTCGCAATTCGCCCAAGTGCATCCTGGGGACCATTTGCAACCCGAAAATTAGTGGTTACCTCGGTAGGATTATTTGCACCATCCCATACACGCAAGGTCAAACTATGGTCTCCAGGCTCCAGTCCTTCTAAGGGGTAATTGACCTGACCGGAGGTGAAGGTATTTGGATCTGCGGTATAAAAATTATTCAATAGGATAACATCCGATTCATTCCCATCGAGAATTCCAATAATTTCATGCCCTATCCCCCCTCCTACGGTATTGATGCCACTGGGGTCTGATAGCTGCCCAATAAGGGTAGGAGACGGTCCTGTAAGCCCACCGTCGACCCAAGAATCATCGTTTAAAAATAGCCTAACTTCTGGTCCCGTATTATCTGGGCTCACCTGATCTGCAGTGCCTCCTAGGGAAAAATTGGAATAACATCCGGAACCATCTACCTGTTCATTGGAGAAGTATAAACTCATTTTCCCCCGGCCCTCATCATAGGAAATATCGATAGGCACCATAAACTGAAAATTGAATTCTCCATTGGATATAGTCGCGCTACCGTCGAATATTCGGTTTTGTTGCCAAAAGAACGGGAAGTTAAATTGCCGTGTCTCAAATCGGGTAGGTTTGTCAAAAATGACCACTTCCATATCTCCTTCGAAAGAGGGGATCTGCTGGCCAGAGGCATCTTGAATCTGCCCTCCAACAGAAACCACCGAGAGGGAATTCAGGGTATCCTCTACAGCACTATCTATGGGATTTCCATTGATATGCGTGATAGCTGCATTGAGCCTTGGGTAATTCAATATAAGGCCAGGATCTCCTAGTAATGTGAAGTTTCTAGAATTGATGTCTGTCAGAGGAAAGGTCTTGTTCTTAGTTTGAACCATTATTTCTCCAAGGGTTGGCATGCGCCCTTCCTGCTCATTGAATTCAAACACTGAGTTGTAGAAACTTTGATTCAGACGGTTGTTGTCATTAGAAAACACCAGACGAACGGTGGTAAGCAGGGCAATGGCTCCCCCCTCTTCGATCAAAAGCATTTCTTCAGCTCCCGAACGCAATTCAGGGTTATCAAATTTTCCGAACTCGCAGGTAGCAGTAACAACTGCAGGTAGGCGCTTGCCATTCTTCATGCGTTGAATGTCAGTATTGGTGAAAATACTGGCATCGGACCATGCGGTTTCCCCTCCATGCCCTGTGTAATTGACCAGCAGGCTTCCTTCATCAAAGGCTTTCAGTAAGGCTGCTCGTCCTTCCGGGAAGGAAGGTCTCGATGCCGTTGGGACCAATTCATAATTGTCCATAAAGTACTTGTCCACCTGTATACAAGGGTCTGCCTGTGTGATTTGGCTCGTGTAATTATTGGCCTGACTTATATGAACATTCTGGTCCTCTGGTTTGTGGTCAGCCACTAAAACCACCTTACTCCGCCAATTGCCCAATCCCGCTGAGTTAGTCGCATAGTCGATGATCTTGTCCACGATTCGAGATGCCTCATTCGTACTTACGGTAGGTAATCGCCCAATCCCCGCATCCAGAAAATTAATCTGACGCTGGTTATCACCATTTACACGAGTCCCCTCGCCCCAATCCCCTTCCTCCTCATCGAGCAGCACGTAGAAGTCATCGCTTGTGAAGGACCGAGGAGGATTCCAAGAATTATTGCTCTGATAAGTGGGGACAAAGTTGTGGATAAAGTCTCTCCCACGGATGTTTTTAGGGTCATAACTCCCATCGCCAAACAACAGTACATGCTTGGGAAACTCCCCATTAGAGCGCACATACATCATCCGTATAAAATCTCGAATAGCCGTGGGATCAAGCTTCCCCGAGGAAAATTCATTAAATATTTGGCCTGGAGTTGCAATGGCTGTCGTACGCTGGTAATGAGACTGGTGAAAAGCTGTAAGCCGTTCTGCTGCTGGTAGGAATAAGGGGTGCGCAATCACTAGGTATTCGACGGGTTTAAGTCCATGAAGATCCTGATTTGCCACGCGAGAAAAGGTGATCGGTTCCAAATACTGACCATTTGCCACTACATAAGTACGCGTCCCGCGGTATCTAGCAAAAAAGGACATCTGATTTCCCTGCAAATCTGCAGGTTGGATTTTAGGCTCCAAGGGATTGGACACATCCCAAATTTGGTCTTCCGCGGTTCCATTTCGAAAGGTTACCCGATGAGAAAGGACTGCATTTTCGTCTCCCACCAAGGCAACTTCACGCGAATTACGAGCATCTGGCAGTACATCGTAATCGATTTCTATCCAATCTAGCCATCCGGATGCAGGGCTAGCCCCTCCTTTCTGGTATTCAAAATCTATGCGCAAAGAATCCTGGATAAGGTCATCTGCCCCTAAAAAGAATAGGCGCTCTCGCATGCGGTAGTGATCAACCGTCTCACTTCCCAGAGAAGTACCAGGCACCTCTATAGAACCCAGGGCATCACCTTTTGCCGTAAATTGGAAGTTGGTGGACCGTCCTGCACGAGCTGCCACGCGGATTGTCACGCGGATTTGACCTGCAGGGTCAGCATCTGGTAAGTAGAAAGAGAAGCTACGGGAAGTCTGGTTATCAAACATTTCTCCCATCCAATGCCTCCCAGATCCTCCCAATAAGTTGTCTTGTTCCTTTTCATAGGCAAGGTATGATCTGAGTCTACTCCCTTCTTGTTCGATTTCAGGGGAGTCTTCAACTCTTTGAAGTCGCTTACTGGGTGAATCGCCTAACCGAATAAAGTAAAAGCTTGTATCCGAATAATAATTGACTTGATGGTGGAACTGATCCTCTTCCCCATTGTACGTCCAATCTGTAGTGCCTAGCCCGTAGAATAATACATAGTCTTCTGGGTCGAATCTGCCATCTTCTCCGCCCTGGACCCAAATGGCATTCTCGACCAAATCATCTGATCGAGGTGCTGCATTCGACTGCGGCAACATGGCACCCCCATTTCCAAAAATTTGAATTTGAGCAGGATCAATCGAAGCTGTAGAAAAGCCTATAGAATTGAAAAAATTGGCATCGAGCTTATAGATTCCTCGCTCGGTACATCCAATTTTCACCCACTCTCCCGTTGCAAGAACCGATGAAGTTTTCTCAAAAGGACCTTGGGCCCATACAAGGCTTATCATACCGATCCAAATCAGAGAAAAAACCGCGTGTTTCATAGGTGTAAAACTAGGTATTCTTTTTTGAAAAAATAGTTCAAAAATCAGGGACCGTTTTAACAGAAGAAAGACAGGAGAGCGCTTCACTTTGAGAAGATAGCATTCCTGTCATTCAACTATCATTTCCTCTTCTCTAATCTCACCTCTCGCTTCTGACTTCTCTTTTCCATACTTTTGGAGGAAACTCCAATACGAAAGTAATTGTTAAGATACTTCTCATATATCTCTTTGCCGACACATTTGCTACTGCTTGGGATTGTGATTGTCTTACACCTCCCTATTTTCAATCAAACCTACTTCTTACCCGCCGAGTCCCAGATCTTGTTGTGCGTCAAACGCCTTGCAATCAATGGAGGATCCGTTTATAAAGATGCCTGGATAGGGCATCCTCCCCTTATTGTTTGGCTTTTCCAGCTATTTGACTCACTTTTTGGCTCTCATGCCTTATTTATTCTGCGTATACTTCGCTGTTTTTATATCTATATCTGTATCGTATTCTTTTCTGGTTTTGTCGCATCTCTTCGCGTTCAAGACCGCAATAAGGAAGTAATTGCCATCGCACTTGCCATTTTACTTTCCACCCCTTGGTATAGCCTTGATAGCAGCCATACCCTATTTTGTCTTCTCCCGCTAACGTTCTCCTTTGTCTCCCTTTTCCGTCTGGAAAGCAGTCCTAGTAGAAAGCGAAGTCTTAGAAGCATGTTTTGGGTAGGAGTTTGGGTAATGGTATGCATTTTTCTTTCTTACAAAGCATTCTTTCTGCTATTTGCAATTATTGCTGCATACCTTATTCTTCGTCCCTACCGAATGGATGAAATGGTCTCTTTATTTGGGGGGATGGCAGTTTTTCTCGGATTTCTTTTGCTTATTCTATACTTTTCCGAATCCCTCACGGAATTTTTTGACCAAGGACTCTTGTATCCCTGGGACCGACAAATTATACAACGAGCTGACCTCTACCAATCCCTTCCTTCCACATGGATCTCTATTGGAGTGAACTGGAGTGTATGGATATTCTTAGGCATACTGGGATTTACACACTTTCGACTTCGTTATTATTCTTATGTGGTCAAGGTTCGCTTACTTGAGCGATTGATGAGTGTTTGGTTTTTCTTCCTTCTTTTTGGCATCCTGCTCAAGGGTAGCCAAGTAGAGATGCAGGACTTTATCCTCATTGCCCCTCCCCTCAGCTTTTATGGAGCTAAGTCAATTGGTCTGATAAAACGTCGTCGAACGATTTGGCTCACAAGTATTGCCGCACTTTTACCAATCCTATTGGTCTATTTTACCTTTTGGAATGACCCAAATGAAAAGGCCGACTGGGGGATACTGCGATATGTATCCTTTTCAAAAAAGTTTATCGCCCCTTATGAATTAACGCCCAAGCAGGAAGTATATAAAAATTTCCTGGCTGAAATAGATCATTCAGATACGGTATGGATCCTAGCCGAATGGCCACAGATGTATCTGGCACATTCCCTGAATCCCCCAAATAAATACACGGAATTCTCCATGCTGTATCAAAAATCCAATTGCTGGAATCCCAATAAAAACCTGCTATCTCTCCCCGAGGCCCCTGGGGTCTTTTACACGCATTTATTGGAAAATACTCCCCAATGGATTGTAGACCCGGAAGATCATTTTCCTCAGTTACAATCCTGTTTTCCCTCCTTATTTACCTCTTATTCCCTGGTCTCAGATAAAAATGTTCTGGTATATCAACGAAATCCTTAACTGTAATTAAACGCATAAGGACTCAAGCAAAGGTTTTCAGAGGAGCAGGAGATTATAGGATGATTCCCTATCTTTGTATAGGAATCTGGAGATGAGGAGATCCTCGTTTCCCTCAAAACTTGTAAATCCATACTTCATGAAATTCGGTGTAGTCACCTTTCCCGGTAGTAATTGTGATGAGGATCTTTTTTACAGCCTTAGCCATAATCTGGGCCAGCCCGTGGTGAAATTATGGCATAAGGAGCGGGACCTTCAAGGGTGCGATTTTATCTTTCTCCCAGGCGGATTTTCCTATGGAGATTACCTACGGTGTGGGGCTATTGCCCGATTTTCACCTATTATGGAGTGCATCTTAGATCACAGCAAGCAGGGAGGATATATTATGGGCATCTGCAATGGATTTCAAATATTATGTGAAGCAGGTTTACTTCCTGGAGCCCTACTCCGAAATGCATCTATGAACTTTGTATGCAAAAATGTATTCCTCACTCCTGGAACACACAACTCCCTCCTTACCCACAACCTAGTAAAAGCGGTTTATAAAGTCCCCGTTGCACATGCGGAAGGAAATTTTGTTTGTTCGCATGAGCTACTAAAGGAACTTCAGGAAAACGATCAAGTATTGTTCCGTTATTGCGACAGTTCTGGCTCTCTTACCTCTGTTTCTAATCCCAATGGAAGTCTAGATAATATCGCGGGAATTTGTAACCGACAGAGGAATGTATTTGGGATGATGCCCCACCCTGAACGAGCCACAGATGAATTACTGCATAATACGGATGGCAAACTCATATTCGAATCCATCCTAGAGAGTATCTGAGGTAAGCTAGTGTATGTTGCTCAAATGCTGTTTTTATGTAGAAAAGCCTGGTTTATTTACCTCTGTTCAAGACTTGGGGCGACATGGCCACCAGTCTCTGGGCGTACCAATTGGCGGAGCCATGGATCGATTTTCCGCAAAAGCAGCCAATTGGCTCGTAGGGAATCCCCTTTCTCACCCAGTGCTCGAAATCACGCTTATTGGACCTATCCTGAAGTTTGTGAAAGACTGCCAAGTGGCAATCTGTGGTGGAAACCTTTCCCCTATGATCGATCAGCACCCTGTTCCTCTCTTCCAAACGCTCCATATTAAACAAGGGGAGCGCCTAACATTTGGCCGGTGTATCTCAGGTTGTAGAGCCTACCTCGCTATAAGGGGCGAATGGCACATGGCCAAATGGCTGGATAGTTTTTCCGCGGCCTATCCAGGGGCATCGATACTCACTCCTGAGCAGGTTTTAGTCAAGGGTCAGGAAGTCTGTATATCGGTAGGCCCTACGATTCCTTCCAGAAAATTAGTAGAACCTGTGGATTATTCTCAGAAACCTCCTTGGAAAATTGCAGTTTTACCTGGTCCAGAGTATACTCAGACCGATCCCTTATCGCTAGGTTATTTTTTTAGCCATGAATATCGAATACGTCCTGAATCTAATCGCATGGGTTACCGGCTTAACGGACCTCAACTTGCAACCGTTAGTACATCTATGCAAATCTCCTCTGGAGTTATGCCAGGAACCATCCAAATCACTCCTTCAGGACAACCTATTGTTTTAATGGCCGATGCACAGACCACTGGAGGCTATCCCCGAATCGCTCAGGTTACCCAAGCTTCGTTGGATACATTGGGTCAGGCAAAGCCTGGAGATGCCCTTCATTTTTATCTACAGGGAATCGAAGAAGCACGTGAGGCCTATAAAAAAAGAAGAGATCGGGAAAAATTGGCATTTTCAGATCCTTACGCGTAGGGTCAAGGTACTAGCAGTAGTAACTTCTATTCCCTGTATTTATTTACTTTTTCCCACCTTAACCAGGAAGAAATTTTTTTGAAGATTTATCAATTTATCTGTGCATAAAAAAGGGATAAAAAAATCTTATTACTTATTCAAAGGTAATTTTGCAGTATGGAGTTTTATACACAATTTTGGTGTATTTATACACATGCTAGATCTCTATAATTCAGACCTTTGATTCAAGATGTGCAGCTAATTGATAAAGGTACTATTCAACCCCTTCGTGTCCAAAGCGAGGGGGTTTTTCTATTTTTAAAAGGTAATAATTCAAATGTATTTAATTTCCCTACATTTATAGATTACTCCACATTATTGGTATTTTTCTCCCCATAACTATTCAATCCTACCTCCATATTTGTGGCCAGATGTGCAGCTAATTTAAAGGTACTTTGCTAAGCCACTCCTTCCGGGGGTGGCTTTCTTCTTTTAGGATCAAGTTTACATTAAGGGCTTCTCCCACTTTTTCATACAATCGGGCGGAGAGCATCGCTCCCCGCCCTTGGAGTTCAAGTATTCAACAATCAACTATTCAACCAGTAACTTCTTAGTCTGGGTACCTGCTTCTGTCTGTATCTTGTAGATATAAAGACCGGGCCTAAGGTCCGTAAAGTCTACGGATAATCTATAGGTCCCGGCTTCTTTAGGTGTACTTACAAGTTGCTTAATCGTTTTCCCAGACTTGTCTAGCAGGGTAATTTCCACATTCCCAGCCTGCTCTATGGTATATTCTAGGGTATTTTGATTCAATGTTGGGTTGGGAAACACATTGAGGTCTGAAACCCCTACTTCCTCTATCTCCCATAAGGATGCGTCAAACAACAAGAAGGCTACTGGATGCTGCAACTTCCCAAGGGGTCTTCTCATTCCTCCTTCAACCCCTAGTCCCCTAGTTCCTCTGAATCCAACCTTGTAAGGTCTCATTCCTTGCTCCTCTCCTTTAGCCTTTCTTTGCTTACGACCTTCTTCAGGCTTATTCGCCTCAAGAAGCGCTCTAATATCTTCCCGCCATTGCCCAGCCTGGGGTTGTAGTCCCTCCATTAGGAATTCAATTACCTCCTCGTTTGCATCTACAATTTCCCAAGCTTGTGTAATGAGTTGTCTATGGGCCTTTACTACCTCATGCATGTTTTCCTTTAGCTCTTCTGGAAGCTCCGGGCGACCTTCTCCCTCATGTGTTTGTCGAAGTTCCCTCAAGGATGCTTGTAGGTCCTGCTTCTCCTCCTTCAACATTTTCAATCCACCGCGTATGGAAGCAATGTCTGCTAGTTCTTGGTCAGAAAGTTCTTCATCTAATTTAGCTCGCTGAGCTTCAACAGCGGGAAGTATTTTTTCTTGCATATAAGCTTTTACCTCTTCTGGCAGAGGGCCCCTTTGTCTTGCATTATGCCCCTTTCTATCTGGCTGTGCCAGAACTCCTACAGTGCAGGAGACTAAAATGAGAAAGAGGAGAGATGTTTGCCATTTCATAATTGTTCTCGTCATGTATTTCGATTATTTACCTCTTAGACAGTGGGACTTTGCCAATTATTCCCCATATGAGAAAAAAATCAAAAATACACCTAGGTAGGCTAAACAAATTCTCCCTTCCAGAAAGGGTTTGCGTGGCAAGTAAGGGCTTACAGCCAGGTATCCAGTACTTTGTCAGCAAACTGCCTATCACCTATGCCCCTAGTAAATATAGAGGGCCATCGTTTTGATTTCGACTAGGATCAACGACTGGCTAAAAACGGTTGGCTCTTTTACTAAGCCCTAAAAGTATTTAATCGTAAGATCGATCAATGTTTTATGAATATCAGCCTGGGAAGTATCTGGGGCTGTCATTACAGATTGGTTCATAAGTTCGCGAGTGATTATCTTAACATAAGATTAGTTTACCATTTTTTGAACGCATTACGTCAAAACACTTTTGCTATGCAAACTCCAGAACTACAGCAAGTAATTATCAATATTTTTCGAAAGCACGGCTCCATTGTTTACGGAGAAGAATGTAGTGTACTGTCCCACTCTGTTCAATCAGGCCTTATCGCTCGGGATCGCGGCTTCGACGAAGAACTCATCTTAGGTGCCTTCTTACACGACATTGGACATCTGTGCCCATTGGAACAGGAAGAAGGAGATTTTGAGCGTATGGGGGAATATGGGATTGATGCACACGACAAATTAGGGGGAGACTATTTGAAAAGCAGAGGCTTTTCCGATAGGATTATTGCAGTGGTAAAAAATCATGTGCCCTCCAAACGATACCTTTGCCTGAAAGATCAAACGTATTATGATCAACTGTCGGAGGCAAGTAAACAAACCCTCGAATACCAAGGAGGCATGATGTCAGAAGAAGAAGCAGCTGAATTTGAAGCAGATCCATTTTTTGAAGATTCCATCCAAATTAGACAGGTAGATGAGGCTGCAAAGGAGCAGAATTTTGAAGTGCAGGAAAAACATTGGGCTTATTTTCAAGAGCTATTGAAAAAGGTATTGTAGCCCTAAAACAAGCAGGCCTGCCAATTGTCCCGAAAGACGGCGGCAGGCCATGGGTCTTGCTACAGAAAAGAACGAATTAAAGATCCCTTAAATCAAACTCACAATCATAACGTTACCCAGGAGATATTATTCTATACCAGAAAGAATTTATTTTTAGAGTTTTTCCTACAGAAAAGAATACCACCTCTAATTCTCCTTCAGAGAGGGTGTAAACACGAATGTTAGAAGGATAAATAAAGGGGGTAAAAAATTTTCTCAGACATTCAGCTCCCGGTAGAATTTTAGGGCTTCGGCAATGTGAGATTTCTGAAGTGGAATATTTATTTCATATTCACCTATTTGAGGAACCAGGGTACAAAGGATAGATCCGTGCGCATTCTTCTTGTCTTGAAGCATGCGGGTATACACTGCGTCTAGGTAGCCCTTTGGGATGTCAACTTTGGAAAAATGCGTGAGTATATAATGCGAAATATCCTCCAACTCATCCTTGGGCAGTTTCCCCATTTGATGGGCAATCTGCGATTCTCCAATCATTCCTATCGCAATGGCTTCTCCATGGAGTAAAGTGGTCAAGTCAGCTTCTTCTAAAAATAGACTCTCTATGGCATGTCCCAGGGTATGACCAAAATTGAGGGCTTTCCTCGCTCCAGACTCTTTATAATCTAATTCAACAATCTTTGATTTGATTTCAACCGAGTGCTGTATAATGGCCGGGAAATCTAAGGCATGAATATCTGTAACCTGGACTAATTTCCTCCAGGCATCCCGGTCGGCGATGAGGTGATGCTTGACCACTTCTGCAAACCCCGATACCAACTCCGGCGTAGGAAGTGTTTTGAGAAAAGGCGGATAAATTAGCACTGCTTGTGGGAATTGGAATATGCCAATATGATTTTTCAGGGTTTGGAAATCGATTCCCAGCTTTCCGCCTACACTTGCGTCTACCTGAGCCAAAAGGGTAGTAGGAATTTGTATGAAGTCCATTCCCCTTTTATAAGTGGCCGCCACAAAGCCTCCCATGTCTCCCAAAACTCCTCCTCCAAGGTTAATTACAAGGCCTTTCCGATCAAATTGATGATCCGTCAGCGCTTGCCAGAGGATTTCACAGGTAGATAGGTTCTTGTGGATTTCTCCAGGAGGAATTACGGTTACATGATGCGTAGGTAAATATCCCGATAACAGTGGATAGCAATCTGAATAGGTATGTGTATCAGCGAATACCATTACTTGAGAGGGTTCATGTGTTTTGATCCATTTGGGAATTTGCTTGAGGGCTTCCTCTCCAATAACGATGGGATAATCCTGCATGATTTATCTTATTTTCGGGGCGAAAGATAAAATAAATTCCTATTTTGGCGTGACCTTGCCCGAAATTTATATCCTAATATTAGACTATAGACTCGCAATAGTTAAAACCTAAAAAATTACAGTAAAATCATGTCATTAATTGATCAACTCGTTCAGCAAATCGGTGGCCAGGAAGTGAATAACCTCAGCCAGAATCTAGGTTCAAATGAACAATCTACGCAAAATGCTATTATGAAAGCACTACCTATGCTGATTGGAGCCTTATCCAAGCAAACCGGTACACGTGAAGGAGCTTTTAATATTGCCTCTATGCTAGATTCAGATGGAGACGGCCAAATTTTGGATGATCTAGCAGGGTTTTTCAGCCAATCCGACAATGGAGCAGGACCCAGTATACTAGATTCCTTATTTGGTGGTAAAAAGGCAGGGGTAACTAACGGATTGAGTCAAATGACCGATCTAGACCCCTCTCAAGCAGGAAATCTCTTAGAGAACCTCGCCCCTGTTGTAATGGGATTCTTGGGCAACCAAAAGAAAAACCAAGGCCTAAACGTCAGCGCGATTGCGGGACTACTCGGTAACGAGGCACAGAAAGTACAAGAAGGTGGGCAAGGATCAGATGCCATGGGATTTTTAAATAATTTCCTCGATTCTGATGGGGATGGAAGCTCAATGGATGACATAGCAGGTATGCTAGGGAATTTGATGAAGTAAGTTCCTTACTTATATCTATTAACAAATAGGCTATTTCTACCCCTTGGTAGAGATAGCTTTTTTTATTCCCTAATTTGGGCTTTCACTTTCTCCCCTGAATCTGTAAATTCCTTTGCTACTTCAGATTATCTATCACCTATGAAATTTTCCTACCTACTACCCCTTTTACTACTTCTAGTAGCTTGCCAGTCAAGCTCTCCTTCCGCTAAGCAAGAAGCTCCCCCAAATATTGTCATCATTTTCACAGATGATCAAGGCTATGGTGATATCGGCAGCTATGGAGCCTCTGGTTTTGAGACTCCTCATCTGGACCGACTTGCGAGCCAGGGTATGCGCTTCACGCATCACTATTCAGCCCAACCCGTTTGCAGTGCTTCGCGGGCCGGTTTACTTACAGGCTGTTATCCCAATCGCATCGGGATTTCTGGAGCCTTATTCCCTCATCACAAAGTTGGACTCAATCCAGAGGAAACTACACTAGCAGAAATGCTAAAAGCAAAAGGATATGCAACAGGGATTTTTGGAAAATGGCACTTGGGACACCACAAAAAATTTCTCCCCTTACAACATGGTTTTGATGAATATGTAGGCGTTCCCTATTCCAATGATATGTGGCCCATCCAACTAGATGGAACACAAGCCAAACCGGGGGTTGGGAGAGGCGATTTCCCCCATCTCCCTCTGGTAGAAGGAAATGAAACCGTTGAGTTGATTAAGAACTATGCCGGCCAGGATAAACTCAGTACCCTGTATACGGAGAAAGCTGTGGACTTTATCAATCGTCATACAGCAAACCCCTTCTTTCTGTATCTACCGCATACAATGCCCCATATTCCGCTTGGTGTATCTAGCAAGTTTCGGGGAAAGAGTGAGCAAGGGATGTACGGAGATGTGATGATGGAAATTGACTGGTCTGTAGGGCAAATCACAACAGCTTTGGAAAAGAATGGACTATCTGAAAATACCGTAGTCATTTTCACTACAGACAATGGCCCCTGGCTCAATTTTGGTAACCATGCAGGGTCTGCAGGAGGTCTGCGAGAAGGAAAGACCACTAGCTGGGAAGGTGGACAAAGGGTACCCTTTATTATCAAGTGGCCTAGCCAAACCCCTCCTGGTTCGGTGTGTAACAAACTATCCTGCACAGTAGATCTACTGCCGAGTATTGCCGAGATTGTAGGAGCAGCATTACCGGAGAGGAAAATTGATGGGGTGAGCCTTACCGAATTGTGGAAGGGAGACTTCGAAGCCGAACCAAGACAAGAATTGTACTATTACTTTGGAAAAAACAACTTAAATGCTGTAAGGAAGGGCAATTGGAAGCTGGTATTTCCCCATACCTTTGGATCGTATCGTACCATTCCAGGAAACGATGGTCGAGGAGGCCGACGCATTCAAACAAAGGTCGACTCACTAGAACTTTACAACCTCATGCGCGATCCAGGAGAAGTATACAATGTCATTTCCCTATATCCTGAAAAAGTCGAAGAACTTCAGGCCGTGGCTGCTAGAGCAAGGGAAGAACTGGGAGACTTAAACGAGGAAATGGAAACGGGGAAGGGAAATCGGCCCATTGGGACTCTGTAGTCCCCCTAAACGTAGCTTCTAATTCAATCCTCTATCATTAATAGATATGCATTTTACCAGACTTCTGCTCTGCATAGCGATTGGGGTGTTGGGACTTTCTTGCAACCTGGAATCAGGGGAAAAAGCCCCTTCCTACCCCAATATTGTGGTCATATTCTGCGACGATTTGGGATTTGGGGATATTGGACCCTATGGAAATACCCTGCACAGGACCCCTCATCTTGACAGAATGGCCTCAGAAGGGGTATTGTTAACAGACTTTTATGTGACCAGTGGCGTGTGTACACCTTCCCGATCAAGCCTCATGACGGGGGCTTATGCCCAACGTATCGATATGCATGTAAATGCACGTCCTTGGGGAGCTACAGGTCGCCAAGTCCTTTTTCCTCGTGCACAAAAGGGGTTAAATCCTTCGGAATACACCCTTGCTGAAATGCTGAAAGATCATGGCTATGCAACTGCCTGCATTGGAAAATGGCATTTGGGAGACCAGGTTGATTTTTTGCCTACCCAACAAGGCTTCGACTACTACTATGGGATTCCCTATAGCAATGACATGAATCGGGACTTCTGCCCCCTACCCTTGATGCGCAATGAAGAGGTGATAGAAGCTCCTGTAGACCAAAATACACTAACACAGCGATATACAGAGGAAGCCATACACTTCATACAGTCCCATCAAGACCAGCCATTCTTCGTTTACTTACCCCATGCTATGACACATAATCCTTTACACGCTGGGGAGGCGTTTAGGGGGAAGTCTCAAAATGGACTATATGGAGATGCCGTGGAAGAGATTGATTCTTCTACGGGGAAAATTCTCAATTTTCTGAGAACACAAGGCCTGGATCAAAATACCTTGGTAATTTTTTCCTCAGATAATGGAGCAGCAAAACCATTTGGAGGGACCAACCTACCCTTATCCGGATGGAAAGGAAGTACTATGGAAGGAGGGATGCGGGTCCCAGGCATATTTTGGTGGCCTGAGACGCTTGTACCTAGGAAGTTGGAACACGCCATGGCAACAACCATGGATATCTTGCCTACTTTTGCTCATCTATTGGGGACTGAACTACCTAATTCGCGAAAACTAGATGGTCACAATATTCTCCCCTTGTTATTGGGAGAAACTTCAGAATCCCCCTACGAGTCTTTTTATTACTATCAGCTAGAGCAATTACAAGCTATTAGAAAAGGACCTTGGAAATTACACCTACCCTTGGATAGTATGTATGGAAACTTCCACCGTGCAGAAATTATTGGAGGGCGTCCCTTAGCATTGTACAATTTACATACCGACCTTGCCGAA
Organism: Bacteroidota bacterium; assembly: GCA_039197765.1. Taxonomy (GTDB): domain Bacteria; phylum Bacteroidota; class Bacteroidia; order J057; family J057; genus JBCCTX01. Next base: position 1,360 of record JBCCTX010000060.1, on the reverse strand, counting down.
ACACAAAACCTAGCAGTGGAACATCCCGATATAGTGAAGATGCTTTTAGATGAAGCTGAAGCAGCAAGAATATCTCTAGGAGATTTCGGTAGGGAAGGGAAGGAGCTCAGAAGAGCTGCAATCGTAAAGCAGCCAGTAGCGCAGCGGATGAAATGATAATTGGGGGATTTGTCGGGAACCTGACGCTTATGGGTAAAGGTTGATAGGGTAAGAACTATCCCCTCTACGAATCGTATATATAGGTCACACTTTCTACTAAACACAACCTCATGGCAAGAAACTATACACTGGAAAAAGCACGTCCTGTAGCTCCAGAAGAAGTCGAGGAGGGAATCGTCGTTCGAGCTAATGGAAAATATCAGTATACAATAGATAAATTTCCTTTTAACAGTCGCCTATGTTTTGAAGAACTAATCAAAGATTGGGATCGAAAAAGGAGGGAAAAGGTGTGTGAGGCAGATAGAATCCTTGCAGATCGACTATTTGAGTTGCTGGAAGACGCACCGGAATTCCTTGGGCCTATAGACGACTTAAGTATTTTAGACAAACACAAGGAAATCATAGACATATTTCTTTCTGGACTGGTACCTACTTCACGCAGGGATACCCAACTCGCAGTGGTTTCAAACCCCTTTAACCCCAATGGCTTTTACAAGACTCCCGCTTTTGAGGAGATGTATCAAAAAAAGCAAGCGGGACTAATGCTCAGCAAGGAGCCGGAGCAGCTAAAAAGCTTTATGATCATTCGGCCATCGATTGAAGTACTAAATAAATTTTATAAGCAGGACATACATATTGACCTACCTACCATTTTTACCATACAGAATCCCCATTCCGACCTAGAAAAACACTATAAATCGCAGCTTGACCTTAACTATGTTGATATAAAAGCCCTCAAGCCTCCGAAAAAGCTAAGTCCTACCCAGATCAATGAATTGTTAACCAATATCAACGACCTGGAATTGTGGCAAAAATATATCCCCCCAGAAAACTTTGAATTTCGGGGAGTGGTTGTCATGAACCTGATTGATATAACAGATGAAGAGGCAATTTCTCGTGTAAAAGATATCCTGCTGGAAAAAGACGCTGTAGTGGATCGAAGTAGGCTTTTGCATATTCAACATCATATGCGTACCCTATTTAAGATCTCCGATCTCCGACTGGGGATTACAGCAATTGATTGTAACAATCGCCAAAGCAGTCTATATCCCGACCACCTGGCAAATAGCCTTTTATCTGGAACCAATTTCAAGTTACTCGATAAAAAATACAGCGGATCAGCCTACTGCCGCATGTGCACCTACAAGGAGGCTGTTTTGATTGAAGATATCAAAAAGGAGAGTTGGAAGACGCCTCTGGA
>JBCCTX010000059.1:0-27677 GCA_039197765.1 Bacteroidota bacterium | reverse complement strand
TGCACCTACTACATTCCACCAAAACCAAAAGACTTCTGGGACAAAAAGCCATAGGTACACATTAACTGCTACGCCAACCAATAGGCCAATATTGGCTCCTATGTAATTTACCCGTTTCAAGGCAATGGCTGCGATAAAGGTAGCAAGGATGGGTCCATAGAAGACTGAACCGATCTTGTTAATGGCTTCAATGACGGTCTTAGCTATATCTCCTGTATATAAAGCTAAAACCATACAGACAATCCCCCAAAAAAGCACGGCAATACGAGAGTACTGAGAATATTTTGTATCTGGAAGCTGTTTATTTCTATTGAAAAAGTCCTCGACAGTTGCCGCACTCAGGGAGTTAATGGCCGAACTAAGGGTAGACATAGTAGCCGAAAGAAAGGCCACCATCAGAACTCCCAGTATCCCATGCGGGAGGTAATCTCGGATAAAAATAGGGATCATAAGATCAGGTTTATCAGCGGGAATAAGGGCCTGAAAATTGGGGTCAGAAGCCACCAAGGTTCCGATAATTAATCCCATAATACAGTAGAGAAGCGTAATCGGGAAGCGCATCAATCCATTAACGAATAGCGTTTTCTTAACGGTTCCCAGGTCTTGGGCAGAAAAGAGCCGCTGAACCTGGCTCTGGTCGGTTCCATAGTAAGAAGTATACAGAAAAAAGCCCCCGATTAGCATCGGCCAGAAGCCAAACTCATCTCCTTTCTCCAAGCCCATAGAATCAAAATTTACCGCTGTAAGTCTCGCAGTGTCTACTTGGGAAGTAAAGGCTTCCCAGCCCCCCAGATGGCTTAAGCCTGCGATAAAGCAAATGATAATGCCTAAAAAAAGAATGATCATTTGAATGACATCTCCGTACACAACGGCTTTCATGCCTCCTTGGTAGGAATAGATTAGGGTTACGAGTCCCACAATCAAAATGGTTTGCCAAATAGGAATATCCATTACACTCGTCAGAATCAAGGCCATCGCATAAATCATGATACTGGTAGCAAATGCCCTGCTTATCTGAAAAACCCCACTTATAAGTGCACGGGTGGAAGAACTAAATCTCCTTTCCAGGTATTCATATACACTTACCAAACCCGCCTTATACATAGGGGGAACCAGGAAAACCATGAGAAACAACATAGCAAGCGGGACAGCAAACTCATAGGTCAACCAAATCATTCCTCCTCCCTCTTTCAATCCTACAAAGGCAGGAGCCGAAATAAAACTAATAGCTGAGATTTGGGTAGCTGCCGTACTAAGTGAAAGAGAAAACCATCCAAAGCTTTTTCCCCCTAAAAAATACTCTTTCCCCGTTTTTTCTCCCTTAAATATCCTCCCCAAAAATAAAAATCCCAGCAAATAGATGGCAACAATGGTATAGTCTAAATAATTCATGGGTTGTGGATTAGATCAATTATCGAAGAAGCTGTCCAGGAAAAGTTGTCTCCTCCATAGCCTTTGCTGAGGGTTTGAGCAACAGCCTTTTGAGGCTCGAAATACTCAAAAAAGCCGAACTTTTCGACGATTTCTAGAGTATCTAATTTAAGAATATTTGCTGTATCGGAGAAACCATAGCCTTTTAACCCGTGATAAATCATCCAATTCATATGGGGCCATACGGGACCTCTCCAATAGCGTTTAGAATCGAACAAGGCACTATCCACGTCAAAACTGGGACAAAGGTAGTAGTCGCGACTGTGTAATTCTCTTAAGTATGTATCGATTCCTTCGGCTTGTTTTTGAGAAGGAATACCAGCAAACAGCGGCATGACACCTCCTATTTCTTTGTGTTTGATTTGTTTCTCAACTCTAAGATCATATGGGGTATACAGTTGAAGTTCTGGACACCAAAGTTTTTGGTTGAAACTTCGGGTACTCTGCTGTTGCCATTCTCTCAATTCGCCTGTATCCAGTTTCAAGTACTTTGCAATACTCAGGAGGCTTTCATTAGACTTTATAAGGATCGCGTTCATGAGATCATCCTGAATAGCCACAGGACTCTCTTTAGCAATTTCTTGTCCTTCATATAGGTACTTTTTACCTAATAGGAGTAGAAAGACATATCGGTCATACTGTTCTGAGGTAGGCCGCTCCGAAGGGTCTGCTATGTGTATATCCTGCCTTTGGTATGTAGGCATTTCCAATTGACTTAGGTCTATCCTTTCGAGGGATTCATCCCATAGAGGAGAATTGTCTCTTCCTGACTCCCAGGGATGGTAAATAAACATCAGTCCCTCTTTGAACGGGTCTCGATACGTATACAAAAAGCGATGATAATGAAGGATTTTGGGGAAAATATAGGTTGCAAAATCTCTTAGGTCCTCTCCGCCCCCTTTGTTCAACAAATTTTCCAAAATAAATCCGTGAACCGCAGGTTGGGTAATCCCGGAGGATTTGGGAAACTCTGGTGCACCTGGATTCACTTGTGATTCCCAAAAATCAAAATTAGGGAAATAGGTATCTTCCGTTTCACTGTGGAATATAATATGCGGCAGTAAGCCATTTTCCCACTGACCTGAAAACAGGGATTCTAGTTCCTGCATAGCATATACAGGATTTTGGTAATAGTGCCCCAAGCTAATAAATCCTGAATCCCAATTCCATTGAAAGGGGTACAATTTACTGGTGGGAATGGTAAATCCATCTTTCCAATTCAGGTTGAGGATTTTATGGGCAGGTGCTAACAATTTTTCCAAATTCTTTCTTTGGTTAATCTCATGAATTCTTGGTGGGAAATTATCCATAGGAAGGATACTTCCCAAACCTTGTCAGATAATCCTTTGGTTCCCCAGCAACCAATAATAAGGGGAGAATAAAGGAATTATTCTCCCCCTTCGTAAACTACTATCAGAAATCAAATGTCGCACGGAAGAAGACCCTTCTAGGTAGGATAGGTCTTCCGACAAAAAACTCTCCTCCCCCAATTTGGGCGTTGCCCTGTCGAGGAGATCCCTCTGTCACCCCTGCTGAATCAAATAGATTGAATACGGAGATACCCAAACGCAAACTTTGAGCCTCACCTAAATCGATACTATATCCCGCTGAAGCGCGAACTATATTAAATCCATCCAATTCTACCGTATTGGCATCATTGGCAAATTTACTTCCCAAGAAATTGCTGGAGAGGTTGAAATCAAATCCTCCCCCATCAAACGCTAGGCCAACTAAACCCATGACATTGGGTTGCCTGCGCAATTCATTTCCCTCCAAGCTTTCATTCCCTTCAAACTTGGTTATTTCATGGTCCTGTAGCGTAATATTTCCATACAGATCTAAGCCGGTTACCAGGCGATAGGTAGCATTTGCCTCTACTCCAAAAGTTCGGGTACTTTGCACACTTACCTCTTCAATGACGCCTCCTTGACCATCGTTGATAAAGTCTACACTTCTTCTATCATTCAATGCCACGAGAAATACTGCTCCCGTGAGTGCCAAGTCCCCTTGGTTATATTTGATTCCCAATTCTCCTTGGTTAATTCCCTCTGCTTCATAGCTCTGGGGAACTCCAGGAGAGGCAAATCTTACTCCTCTCAATTCAGGGAAAAAGTATCCCCTTGAAGCATTTGCATAAAGGTTGGTAGCTGAACTAAGTTTGTATAAACCCGCTAAGGCAACTGCGAATCCGGTAGTCGAAACTTCTCCTTTTTGGAAGGTATTAGACCCTACTCCTGTTTCCCTCGTTATCAGTCCCCTTGCGCGCTCCCATCTTAGACCTATGTCAAAATTGAATTTCTCTCCTTTGTATTCATCAGCAAGGTATACCGCAGTCTTGACACTTGAGTGTTCCCTGTTTGCGGTTTGATTGCCACTGATAAAGCCATCGGTTGAGAAAGTCTGTGGATTCCCTAGACTGTCTGTATAGGTAATTCCCACCATCCTTGGTGCATTGCTAAAGTCCCCTACATAATTCCAGATCCAGTTGTTGTCTTCTGCTTTGGTGTTGGCCAGAAATGTACCTAAGGTAATATTGTGTCCGTTGAAAGACTTGGTCAGATTTACCTCTCCTACTAATTCCTCCATGGGACGATCTCGATCTAGCACACGGTTTTCAAACAGTAAATCGCTTCCAGCGAGTTCTCTTCCCGTATCAACATAAGTAAAGGTTGCATCAGTAGGTAAGCCTCTATCTGATAAATAGCTTGCCTGTGATTCTGGGGTATTATGAACGCCATCTCCATCGAGGAATAGATTGAAGGCATGATCATACTGTGCAGCTTTAACCTTAGAGGTGAGCTTCCAATCCCCAGCAAAACTGTGGTTCAAATCAGCCTTTATGTAACCTCCTTTGGTCGTAACTCCATCCTCAATTGGGCTTTTGAATCTACCATTAGGAGTATCAAAGGCAAAATCTCTCGCCTGGCCTGTAAGCATCGTAAATACAGTCTCCCCGTCATTCCCTTCTGGCCGCTCTCTATCACCGCCATTGTTAAGCAAAGGATAGGGAAGATAAAACTGTACTTTATCATCTATCATCTGCCCTGAAACAACAAAGGAACTCTTTCCTTCATTAAATACCTTTTTGAGGTTTGCACGAATCTGGTATCCGCGCGTAGCTAAGCCTGATTCAAGGGGCCCCTCATCGTACCGATAAAAGCCTGATACGGCATAGTATGTATTTTCTGCAATTTCCCCAGAAGTCAAGAAGTCAAAACGCGCTCGGCCTCCTTCTGCAAATTCGAGTTGAATTCGGTTTTTCTGGATAGGGCCTCCCGTCACACTGGTATAGTTGATAATCCCTGCGACAGAGCCTGCTCCAAACAAGGTCGATGCCCCTCCTCGCACGAATTCCAGACTTCTCAGGCCGATGTCATTGCGAAAATAAACATCATGGGCCGAAGAGTTAAGGCCAAACGTGCTCAATACAGGTAATCCATCTACCTGGAGGGGAGTAAATTGGTATTGGCCACCAGAGGGCATGCCCCGAATAAATACGTTACTCGCCACCTCTCCACCTCCTCCTTCAGCAGTAACCCCAGGAATGGTCCTCAGGATATCCGCCTGTGAATTAGCAGCAAGTCTTTCCAACTCTCTACCTTTAATAAAGGTCATGGAAAGGGGGGATTCTTTCTGAGATCGGCTCCCAAAAGTTGCTGTTACAACTACTTCGTCCAGAGACAAATTATCTGTAGGCAAGGTAAAGTCCTGCGTATACGTTCCTCCATCCGAAACTGAAACAACTGCAGTTTGGGGAGAGTAGCCTGTGTAGGAAACCGTAATCGATTGCTCCCCTGCTGGGGCTGAAACGCTGTAGTTACCCTCTAAATCGGTTAACGCTCCACTAGAAGTTCCTGTAAGTAATACAGTCGCCCCAATAAGGGGCTCGCCATCAACATCTTTGACGGTACCAGAAATAGTCCCCTGCCCATATGTGGAAATTCCCACAAAGGAACAAAGTAATAGGCACCATGCGAATTGGAAATACGAGTATAACCTTTTCATAAATAGTCCTTTGGTTAATAAGAAATGATAAATAATGCGAGTAGTTTCCGAAACTATTTTCAAATACCGAATGATTCAGCAAATAGGAAAATAGCATTCTATACATGACTGATACTATTCTATAATTTTATGTATATTTATAGAGAAATAATGCTATAATAGTTCATAGATGAAGCCCGAATACGAAAAAATCGTCGAACCTTCCCAGCGATCGTTCACTGCAAAGGTCGTTTCGAGGCTTAGTCGTCCCCTATTGAGAAAGGCCTGGCATTACCACCCAGAAATAGAGATTTGTTTTTCGATTCGGAGCCATGGCAAGCGCTTTGTTGGAAACCAAATCTCGGATTACGCACAAGGGGATCTCGTGATGTTTGGGCCAAATCTCCCACATGGATTTACTACCCAAGTAGCTTGTGAGCAAGTAGTTATTCAAATGACGGAGGATTTTTGGGGGAAGAATTTTCTGGAAAAACCCGAACTGAGAAACGTGCGAAACTTACTACAAAATTCTAAAAGGGGGCTTTTTTTTGGAGACATTACCCAACAAGAAGCTCGCTTGATTATACGGAAACTTATGAACTCAGAAGGCTTTCTGCAAATGATTTATTTGTTCGAACTGGTTCATTGTTTAGCAGAAGCACAAGATATTCAACCTATATGCTCCGAAGAATACTCGCTTTCTCTCGACGCCACCCACTTGGACAGATTGAAGCTGGTATATGACTACATTCTGTCAAACTACAACAGTGATATGCGAATTAAGGAGGTAGCAGATCAAATCAACCTGACAGAAGCAGCATTTTTTAAGTTTATCAAGAAACACACACAGAAGACCTTTACAGAAATTGTAAACGAGATACGCATCAATGAAGCGAGTAAGCTCTTGATGATGACTGATATGAGTATTACAGCCGTTTGCTATGAATGTGGATACAATAACATCTCCTACTTCAACCGGAAGTTCAAAGCGATCATGGGCAAACCTCCCCGGGAATTTCGGGAAGAGTACGTGTAGGAATGTTGGAGCATTAACAATGAGGGCCTAGAAAAGTGGTATACTGGTAAAACGCTAAAATTACCTATAATACATATGCGTCAAATAACCTATCCAATACCTTATCTGGATTTTCGCAGTTGCCTGGGTGCACATTAGAACATTGTAAAATGGCACTCTTTGCTGCGGTAAGCCAGCGAAATCGACTTGCTCCATTTAGTAATGCAATTTTCCCTCCCTGGGGATCGCCTTTACAAATTAGGTCCCAGACCTGTAGGTAGTTTTTCAATTCTGCCACATCTAATCCTGGCGAGAAAATACCTAGCCTTTTGGAATTAATTTGGTATTTCATCGCTAGATAGTCCCTTTTTTTACAAAAAAGAATGACTCCTACGTTTAGAAACTCTTCCCGCTCTACTTTGGGAACTACCCGTATAGAAGCGTACTCATATAGGTACTTATCTGGCATCTTGGGCTTCTTTTTTGAGAAATTCCAGTCGGGAAAGTCTAATTTTGATAAATTGTGTGTAGATTTTCCTTCTTTCTTCAGGGCTTAATGCACTTCCTTCCTCGACTAACCAATCATCAGGAATCCAGGAAATAAGCGTATCTAGCAAAGGATCAGATAGTTTTTCCCAGATAAAGCTAGCAGCCTCATCCAATTGAGTTGCTCGTTCCAATAAGACATGGTCTTTTATCATAGGGAATCCCCTTTGCGCATGTTCCTCCCAATTATTCATCGCGTGGTGAAAATACAAGCTTGCGCCATGATCTATGAGCCACAGTTCCTTATTCCAATTGAGTAGGTTTGTATTTCGATGGGTACGATCAATGTTGGTCAATAGGCTGTCTAGCAAGACGACAACAGAGGCGGTGAATGAATCCGCGACCGAAGCTACCGGATCGTAGGTAAGAGCCGTAGAGAGGAAGGACATCCCCAAATTAAGCCCTACACTGAATTTCAACAAATCCTGGATTTCCTCATCTGCCTCCGTTTTGGCAAAGCCTTCTTCCAGGTTCATGAATACCAATTCTGGGACGTTAAGCTCCAGGGCTCTCGCTAATTCTCCTCCAATGAGTTCTGCAATGAGGGCCTTTACTCCCTGCCCAGCTCCGCGAAATTTAAGCACGTACATGTACCCATCCTGTCCTTCAACAATTGCTGGGAGAGATCCCCCTTCGCGTAAAGGAACGAGGTAGCGGGTTACATCCAAGGTACGTATGGATTCCTTAATCATGAGGCTAAATTACACAAAGTTATGGGGCTATTTACCTTCCTGCTCCTTATACATACTCTGTGTGGGCTGGCTGAAAAGTGGGAAAAAGTCTTATCCCTGGATTCAGGGGGCTAGGACCTATGGATATATCGCCTCCCCTTATCTAATGGAAAAAGAGTTGATCCTGATGGAACCCCCAAAGGAATGGGCTTGAAAAATATAAAAACCCGAATACATAATTTAGAAGACTCCTAGCATTTAGGCAGTAGGCCTGGCTTTGGAACCATCGTCCAAATTGACCTTCCGCAAATACCATTGCCGTGTTAATTTGGGACAACACCCTGTATCAGAATGAGACTACCACAAACTCATTTTTCCACATTAACTCTCAATCATCTCATTATCAGCGCTTTATCTATAGGCATTCTTTTTGATTGGATAGGGTAAGGAATTTACCCCTAAGTCGCTCATATGAAGCCAATAGCATTGTTTCGCATGTTCATTTGCCTGTTTCTACTCCTTCATTGGGGTTGTAGGCTTTGCGCCCAAAACGAGCATAGCATCACGTTAGGATTCCAACACCAGCTATTTTCCCAAATCCTTCAGGAAGAACAAAAATACTGGGTGTATGTACCTCCTTCCTATTCTGATACAACGCTCACAGAGAAATACCCTGTCTTATACTTGTTGGATGGCAACTTATATTTCCATATTGCGGGAGGTATTGTTCACTACTCCAAGGGTCCATTTAAACTCCCCGAAACCCTAGTTGTGGGCATTCTCAACACCGATAGAATTCGAGATTTCACCCCCTCTCAATCTGACTTGAATATGTTTGGGGAGTCCATTCAAGGTTTGGAAAACTCTGGGGGAGCGGATACATTCTTATCTTATATAGAAAAAGAACTTATCCCTCATGTCGAAGCCCAATATCGAGCCTCTTCTTATCGAATCTTGATGGGGCATTCTTTTGGTGGCTTACTGGCAGGGTATGCTTTTAGCAAGGGAAATTCCCCTTTTACCTCCTTTCTGCTTATTGATCCTAGTTTTTGGTGGAACAATGCAGAGATGGTAGAATATGTACAGGCTCGAAAGGATTCAGCGCTACTACTGGGGAAAAGTATTTACCTTGGAGAAGCGGATAACCGCTCTGAATCTTACTTTGACAACACCCCGCATATCGAAGCCATTCAGACATGGAGGAACCAGCTACCAGATAGCCTTATACGGTTTCAGCATGATTATTTTCAAGGAGAAACACACGCTTCAGTAGGTCTCCTTGCCCTATACAAGGGTCTGTCTTTTATTTTCGAGGGATATAGGCCTCACGACAGCGTATTTAGCCAAGCCCATTACCTACAACAGCATTACGAAGCCTTATCTAAAAAGTGGAATGGGAAATTTTTGCCGCCAGAAGGCTTGGTTCGGAACTTAGGTTTTGGAGCTCAGTATGGCCAGAAAGATTATGAAAAAGCAGTTACCTACTTCGAAATGAACGTCGAGAACTATCCCAATTCTCCTCATGCTTACCGCCTTCTAGGAGAAGCCTATTTAGCTTGGGGTAAGAGAGAAAAAGGGATATCCTACTTAAGACAAGCACTGTCCTTAGAACCAGAAAACAAACTTATCCAAGAAAAACTCAATGCCGTTGGAGAAGTACAAAAGAATTGAATCATCATCATATTGCATACCAACCTCTCCCCTTAGACTTTTTTTCCCTTTTTCTCCCATCCAGTATATTCCCCTTATGGATCTCTCTTTGGCATATACAATTAGGACGCCCTAAAAAACTCCTGTTTTTTCAATTATTTGACATGCAATTAAAATAATTGTGTTTTGGCAGATATTTACTGCACATTGAGAGATTAGGGAAGCTATTCCAAGGTATCTCACCCTAATTTCCCAAAAGTTACAATGAAGGGGCGGGAAATTCTCACCTATAAATCGTGTGTATGACAAGTGGGCAGTATGAAGTAGAATCAAGCAAACCTTTTTCTAAAAGTCTTCTGTGGGAACTCAATCGATCCTTTTATATAGACAAAGGAGTTGATGCATGGAGAAATGGTACAGTACCTCATCAAATAACCAGCAATTCTCTCGTTGGAAGAACCTATGCAGAGTTGATCTTTAGTTTCCTAAAAGATCTGTCGAACAAAGGGCATTCGGAGGAGACTGTTTATATTTTGGAATTAGGTGCAGGCCATGGGCGCTTAGGATTCCATATTTTAGTTCACTTGGATGAGTTAATTCACCATAATACATCTAAAATCCCTCCATACTGTTATATTCTGAGCGATATCGTTGAAGACAACCTAGATTTTTTCCTGGGTCATCGCCAATTTCAGGATTACTTTGCAGAAGGAAAACTAGAGGTAGCCTTGTTTGACGTGGAACAAAAGGGGGAAATTCATCTTCGATATTCTGGAGTTACAATTGGTCCCAAAACGAGTAAACATAGTCTCGTAGCTATTGCTAATTATTTCTTTGATTCCATCCCTAAGGATCTATATTCCATTCAACATCAACAAGTTTATGCATGTTGGGCATCCCTTGGTAGCTTTATAAATCCAGATGGCTTAAGCATTACTGAGTTACTGTCCCAAATTCAGATTTCCTTTGCCCTGCATCCTGTTCCTGACCCTATATATCCAGAAGCTATCTTCAATGAGATGATTAAAACCTATTCTCAGGCTCTCGATAATACTTCTTTTTTCTTTCCACATATTGGACTTCGTTGTATTCAAAACCTAAGCAAACTATTCGGTCGAGGGGTCATGCTTCTTTCAATGGATAAGGGATTCCACCAAATTGGGGAGTTAGCGAATACCCCTCTCCCTTCGCTCGTTACACATGGTAGTATCTCTTTTAATGTAAACTATCACGCTTTTTCAACTTTTTGTCAAAAACTCGGGGGTACATCTTACTTCCCGAAGCATTCCCCTTCACACGTATTATTGGGTTGTATGCTTTTTTTAGATAATGGAGAACATTACACGGAAACGCAGACGACCTACAATCATTTGGTCAATGCCTATGGTCCAGACGACTTCACCCGGGTAAAAAAAATGTTTTATAAGCATCTGGAGGAGATGAATTTAAAAGAATTACTTCATTTTCTGCGAATGGGAGCCTTTGACGCAAATCTATTCAAAAATTTACTCCCCAATATCAAACAATCTTCTCAAGCAATAAGTGTAAACGACCGCATTCTTCTCGCCAAGGCATTGCACAAAACATGGGAACAATATTTTACCCTTAATGAATCGGAAGATCTCGCTTTTGAGATAGCAGGGCTGTTTTATGCCCTAGGCTATTACGAGGAAGCTTTGCAGTATTTTCAATTTTCTGTCGACCAATATGGTCATACTCCTGACGGTTTTTATAATCAGGCCCTATGTTACTATCAATTACACGAAGACGACCTTTTTCTCCAACTTTTGGTTAAAGCTAGGAAGATGTTTCCCACCTATACAAATTTTGACCACCTCGATACTTTGGATCTTACTGCAGAATGAAAAAATGCACATTCGCCCAGACTTCAAGACAATATCCAATTTTGTAACTTAACCTTACAACCAATACCCAAGTCTAAACCCTATAGAAAGTATTATTTGGAAGGAATCGGGTGTATTAGGGGTCGTATTCTAATAAGGGATAGCCGAATCGTTATGGCATAATCTAGTGGAAAGGCTTTGCATCCGCATAAGACTCAAAACACTTCCTCTATCCCTGATTCATGGATATGCCAGTATACCTCCACTGTTACCTTTTCGACATTTTTCCGTCAAACCTTTGACAAATACAATCAACCCCAACTTTTTTACACCATTTAATTTTTATCATGTCGCAAATTTTAGACGCACTAAAAGGGTATATTACACCAGAACTCGTATCAAAAGCAGCCTCTTATCTTGGAGAGAGTGACTTCACAGTTTCTCGTGGTATTACAAGCCTAATTCCCTCTCTACTCGGAGGAATGGCATCACAGACGGAAAATTCCGATATGATGTCCAATCTATTCGAACTTATCAAGGGAAGCGATGCCGGTGTCTTGGATAATCTTTCCGGACTGTTCACCGGTCAAGGAAACGGCGATCTGGCTAACAACCTTGTATCTATACTTTTCGGGGGGAATGCAAATAGTATTCTAAGTAAAATTGGCTCCTTTGCCGGGCTAAAGGGAGATTCAGCAAATTCTTTACTGGCTATGGTCAGTCCTATGGTTATGGGATACCTTTCCAAAATGATTGGAAGCAATGGTATGGACATTTCTGGATTTACATCATTATTGAACAGTGAGAAAAGCTCCTTCATGGATGCGCTTCCGGCAGGGCTGAGCAGCTCGTTAGGACTGGGGAATATTGCATCTGGTTTGGAATCTGGCGTAGAAGAAATACGTGAAGAAGCCGAAAAAGCGAAGGCTGGAGTCGGACGCTGGTTGATTCCGTTGTTGTTACTTGGAGGGCTTGCCTATGCAGCTTACCACTTCCTAGGATCCCCAGAAGTGAAAGATTCGGTAGCCAATGTTACTGAGACGGTTACAGAGGCTGCTGAAGACGTAAAGGACGCTACGGTAGAGGTTGTAAATGATGGAGTAGAAGCAGCAGGGGATATGGTAGAAGGACTAGGGAATTTCTTCAAAAGAGTTCTTCCCGGTGGGAAAGAATTAAATATTCCCCAAAATGGAATTGAGAATAAATTGGTAGACTTCATCGAAGATGCTGATGCAGCAATCGATAAAGAAACCTGGTTTAACTTTGACCGCTTGACTTTTTCAACAGGAAGCGCAACACTGGATATGGAAAAATCTCAGGAGCAGTTGGGAAATATAGCGGCTATCCTGGAGGCCTATCCCAATACGGAAATCAAAATCGGTGGATATACCGATAATACTGGAAGCGAGGAAACCAATAGACGGGTCTCTCAAGCACGGGCTGAAGCTGTAATGACAGCGTTAGCAGATATGGGCATCGATGCAGACCGCATGGAAGCCGAAGGATACGGCCCGCAACACCCTGTAGCCTCTAATGATACCGAGGAAGGGAGGGCAAAAAATAGAAGAATTGCTGTGCGTTTTACAGCAAAATAAGCACTACCACACGTTTAAAAAGGGCCCCCTTCTATAGGTTGGGGGCTTTTTTCATTTATCCCTCCAGCTCCCTCAAGCGCTGCAATAGCGGTGGATGAGAATAATTGAAAAACACATACCAGGGGTGAGGAGTGAGGTTACTCAAATTCTCCTGATGCAGGCGAATTAGGGCCTCGCGTAGAGGTGCTGCAGCATAAGTTGTCGCTGCATAATTATCTGCCTCAAATTCATTCTTTCGGGAAAAGATGTTCATGAATATCCCGATTAAGGTACTGATAGGGCTATACAAAATACCAAAGGCAAGAAGGTTTAAGTGAATGCCATAGCTATCTCCTCCCATCGCATTGGAGAGGACAGGACTTTGGATAAAGAGAGACAATAGAAACAGGGTGAGTCCCGTCTGTAGAATGCCAATCACCAAGGATTGGATGATGTGTTTTTTCTTGTAGTGCCCTACTTCGTGAGCCAGGACTGCTACCAGTTCTTCCTGGCTGTGCTCATCCACTAAGGTATCAAACAAGACAACCTTCTTTTGCTTTCCAAGACCTGAAAAAAAGGCATTGGCCTTTTTAGAGCGCTTAGATCCATCCATAATGAAGATATTGTCCAAGGGGAAGTTTACCCCTTGGCTGTAAGACTCTATCGCGCTGCGAAGTTCACCCGTTTCCATGGGGGTAAGCTTGTTGAAAAGGGGGAGAATTAAGGAGGTATAGAACATATTCATAAATAGCATAACTGCTGTAATGAATACCCAGAACCATAACCAAAATCCTGAACCCAAAGTATGTACCAGCCAAAGTAGGACGCCCATGATGAGTCCCCCCATAATTATCCCCAATACATAGCCTTTCAATTTGTCTAATACAAAGGTTTTCGAGGTAGTACGATTAAAGCCATACTTTTCCTCGATGACAAAGGTGCTATACAATTGAAAGGGGATCCCCATCACATCTGATGCAATAAAAAGAACCCCGAAAAATAGTAAAGGGAGAAGAATCGGGTGGGTAGTATATTCTCGCAATTGCCCGTCCAACCATCCAAAGCCTCCTAAGAGTAATAAAGCCATCAGAATCACAAAGCTTATGACAGACCGAAGGAGGCCAAATCTATATCTCTCTTTATGATAGGCATAGGACTTGGCGTATTTCTCTGGGTCATATCGGCCTTCCAGTTCTCCAGGAAGTTGCGCACTATGATTCTTAAGATTTAAGAAAGAGAGAATTTGCTCTAGTAAAAAGCTTCCTGCAGCAATTCCAATGATCCAATTCAATAGGGTATTTGCTTCCATTTTTATATCATTATCTACCTGGCTACAAATTGGCTTAGCTTTGAGATTGTAACGAGAAAGAAGAAGAGGAGAGAAGAGTAAAAAAAATGAATCGTATTGCTCACTCCTTACCTCTCTCCTAAATATTTATTTTTGCCCATTTAATCCCTTCGCGGTACGGTCTTCTGGTGCAGGTGCAGGGGTAGCCATCGGAGGTTTCGTCTTGAGAAGTTTTAGGACCTCAGAAACAACCCGCTCTAATTGGGGATCTCGACCTTGCATTAAGGTATTAGGATCATCCCATACCTCAATATCTGGAGCAACACCTTCACCTTCCCAAAACCAGTGCCCATCATTATCATAGAGGCGGGCGCCAGGAACGGTAATACCTCCCCCGTCAATCAAGCGATGACCTGTAGCAGGTCCTACCAAGATTCCCAATGTACGCTCACCGACGATCGGACCTGCTTCCAGCTCTTGAAAGGCCCAAGGAAGTCCATCACCTCCTGAACCTGCCCATCCATTGATCAACATGCCTACAGGTCCCGTATTTGTTTTGATAGGATGTGTGTGGTCTTTTCCATGTCTCCAATGCAAGTTATAGACTACAGGACGTTGTAAGAGTTCCAAGAATCGATCTGCCAGTTGTCCGCCCCCATTGAAGCGCTCGTCAATTACAAAGCCTTTCTTATCCAATTGCCCATAGTACATTTGTACCAATTCCAATTGACCTCTTCCTGCCGTGTTGGACATATATACATATCCCAATTGTCCATCCGATAACTCATCAACCTTCTTGCGGTTATTTTCAATCCACTCCAAATACCGAAGGGTTTGTTCTTCTCCCTGAGTTAAGCAGGTTATGGTTAAGTGTTGTTTATCTATGTCCTCTCCACTTCTGCTAACTGTAAGTTGGACTGTCTTACCACTCAAGCCTTCCAAGGAAGCATAAGGGTCTTTGTTAGGGTCCAAGGTTACTCCATTTACGGCTAGGATATAGTCGCCTTCCTGGACGTCTACTCCTGGGCGGTCAAATGGGGAGCGAACTTCTGTATCCCACAAAGCGGGCTTAACAATCCGTTTGATTCTATATTTTCCTTTAAACGTATCCCAATCAATACCCAAATATCCTGTATATACGCGTTTAACCCCCTCAGTGTCTCCTCCAAAGGTATAGGTATGACCCGCGCTCAGCTCCGCTGCCAGAT
Organism: Bacteroidota bacterium; assembly: GCA_039197765.1. Classification (GTDB taxonomy): domain Bacteria; phylum Bacteroidota; class Bacteroidia; order J057; family J057; genus JBCCTX01. The sequence continues at coordinate 12,466 of JBCCTX010000059.1, read as the reverse complement.
TCGATTGTATGAAACTCACATCCCAACGCGTGCGCGCATCTTTCAATAGGGCTCCATAACGCTCTCCCAGGGCCTTCCAATCCAATTGATGCATAGCAGGATCATAGAAAAAGTCCCTGTGTCTCCGCCAGGTATCCCAGTAAATTTGCTTCCACTCCTCACGTGGTACCCAATCCATCACCAATCCATCAGTAGGTATAGGCGTTTCAATCTTCTGATTGGGTTCTGGTTTGACAATCCCATACTTCCCTCTTTGATTTACCACAAATGCCTTCCCATCTGCTGTGAGTCCATGGACACGCACATCCGAAATGATGGTCTTTTCTTCGCGTTTCTTAAGGTCGTACAACACCAATGAACTCGAGCGCTCTCCAGAGCCCGTATTTGGAAAACGCAGGTAAACCAATTTCCCCTTAAATGAGGCAATCCAACCTATATTACCCGCCTTGGGAGGGAGTACTTCTAGGCGAGCTTCCATGTCTTCAAAATCAATACCCATTTTCGACTCTTCCTCATCCTTCTCTCCAGTATCAGTTACCTCTTCATCCGTTTTGGGGGCTTTCTCCTCTTTGGGTAACGCTAAGGTGTCATTTCTAGGAGCCAAAAGAGAAGGGGCTCCTTTGGTCAAACTCATTGCAACAATTTGCGTGGCGTTGGGATACACCCAGGTTCCATCTCCCATATCTGAGTAAGTGGCGGAGAAATTGCGGTCTGTAAGGTAGTATAAGTATTTCCCATCCTCGCTAAAAGTAGGGTATATATCATTAAAATAACCACTGGTTGCTTGGGTAGCTTTTTTGCTATCTAAATCGTACAAGAAAATAGCGTCATTGGCATTCTCCATTCCTTTTGTGAAGGCAAGCCATCGAGAATCTGGAGACCAAGAGATGGGATACCCAAATCTACCTCCATGTCCCTGATTCCATACAGTGTTTCCTACGATTGCACTCTCCTTGGAATCTACATCCAGTAGTATAATACTATTGGTTTCGTCTATAAACACCAGCTTTTTGCTATCTGGAGACCAGTAAAGGGTATACCCAAAACCTTTTCCCCGCTGCGTGAGTTGGACAGCTGCTTCAGAGGCATCACTTTTCTGTATATAGACCTCGTACTCACCTGATTGATCACTCCAGAAGGCAATATGCTTTCCATCAGGAGACCAGGCTGGATCTCTATCGTAAGCCCCACTAGAGTTAGTCATATTCAGGGTGAACCCCTCTTTAACCGGTACATTAAATAATTCACCCCTCGCTTCGAATACCAGTCTTTTCCCTCCTGGAGCCGCTGCCACATTACTTACTTGGCTACTTACATTGACGGACCTTGGGAGTTCCACAGAGAGATCACTGACCACGTGAACCTCTACTTGCTCGTATTCTTCGTTCGCTAAATCCATGAGATATAGAGTCCCTCCCGCTTCAAAAATTAGTTCAGAAGGGCCAGCGGATAAATAAGAGATATCAAAATCTTTAAAGGAGGTTACCTGTTTGGTCTCCTTGGTTTTGGGACTATAGGACCAAATATTTAAGCGAAAGTTCTCCCCTCGATCTGACAGGAAATATACCTTATCTCCCGCCCAGGCAGGCTTACCATCATTACCAGGATGGTCTGTGACTTTTTCTGCCTGATTCTCTGCCAGATCAAATAGAATGATATCGGAGGAAAGTCCTCCCTTGTACCGCTTAAAGGGATAGCTTTCAGTAATTTTGGTGATATAAGCTAGGTGTTTACCATCAGGAGAAAAGCTAGCAAGCTCTCCATAGGGGATAGGCAGGCGTTCGGGAAACCCTCCTTCTTTAGAGACCATAAAAAAATGTTGAGCCCGCTGTTGTCCCATTTCCCGACGGGAGGCAAATAGCAGATTCTCACCGTCAGGGTGCCACTCCACCATGCGATCGGCATAAGACGCATACGTAATACGGGTAGGTAACCCCCCGGTAACGGGTATGACATATACATCCAGGTTGCCATTATAACTTGCAGAATATGCGATGTATTTACCATCGGGAGAGAAACGGGGATAGCTCTCCTCTCCAGGAGAATGCGTCACCTGATAGGCAGTTCCTCCAGCTTTGGGCATTACCCAGATATCTCCTCCATACACAAAAGCGATCTGGGTTTCCGAGACATCCATGTATCTGAGGAGTTTGGCATCAATCTGTGAATGGAGAGTAGATGATGCTATGAATAGGCCAATTAACAGCAGGATTTTTTTCATAGGGTTGTAATTAGGTTATCATATATCTCAAGTTAACGATTTACAGAGATTTGTTAGAAAAAATTCGATGTTTCAAACAAATGACTCTTTTGGCATTCTTTTGTTTGTTTTTCTTAATTTCCCCCTATGCGATACATACTTATAGATACAGATACGGCATCTGATGATGCGGTGGCTCTAGTCATGGCTCTCAATCACCCCAATATACAGGTAGAAGCCCTCACCGTGGTTGCAGGGAATGTTCCGTTGGACCAAGCTGTACAGAATGCCCTTTACACAGTAGCGCTCTGTGGAAAAGATACCCCTGTCTATGGGGGACTTGCTAAACCCCTACTGCGGGAACTACAAACTGCCCAATTCATCCATGGAAAAGATGGCCTAGGAGATATTGGTCTTCCCCTTTCTGGTAGAGTTCCTGCTGGGGGAAATGCCATTGATGTTATACTTGATTCCATTCGTCGCTTCCCAAGGGAATTGGAAATCATCGCTCTTGGGCCCTTAACAAATTTGGCCATTGCCTTTGCCAAAGAGCCTGATTTGGTAAATCAGGTAAAACACTGCTACATCATGGGGGGGGTTGGAAAAGGGCCAGGGAATGTTACGTCTGTATCCGAATACAATATCTGGGCAGATCCAGAAGCAGCACAAATCGTCTTTCAGTCGGGTGTCCCTATCACCATGATTGGATGGGATATAGCTGTTGGTTATGCTGCATTTGATGCAAATGAAGTAGAAGCGGTTCGCTCACTCCGCACACCGTTAGCCAAGTTCTGTATGGATATACAAGGAGATCGGAGCGAACTCAGCAAGGGAAAGTATATCTTCACTCTACCCGATCCTATAGCGATGGCCGTGGCGCTGGATGGATCTATTGCAACATATGTAGAAGAGCATTTCGTGGAAATTTCACTCTCCGACAATAATACCCGGGGTATGACCTTGATAGACTATCCAATGATTACGCAGAAAACGCCTAATACCCGCGTAGTACTGGAGGCTTCCAAAGAGAAGTTTCTACGGATGTTGCATGATGCTGTGCGGTAAGTAAAGAATAAAAAAGTCAGGTTTGGTCGCTATTTCGAGTAGCTATTGCATAAGGGTTCTCACCTTATTGTCCCTTTATTCCCAGGTAGGTCTTTACATAGGCATGTTCCCCTGCCAGAAACTTCTCAGGGCTATTGCCAATAAACTTTTTGAAATCATTGATAAAGTGGGCTTGATCGTAATAGCCACAATCTAAGGCAAGACGGTTTAGTGCCTCATTATTAGAAGTTTGTAGGGCTTCAAAGATTGTATTCAACTGAATAACCTTGCAGTAATACTTTGGCGGTACCCCTACAATCTCTTTGAACTTTCGGCGAAAATGACGTAAGCTAATTCCTACTTTCTCTGCTGACTCTGCAATACTCAGTAAGCCATTTTGCTGCTGAATTTCTTCCAAGGATTGATCGAGCCATTCGATCGGGGGAAGCCTATTCGGTAACAGCTGATTCAAAAATGCCAGGAGAATCGGAATGCAATGTAAGGGATCTTTGTAGGCGAGCAATTCCTTCAAGATAGAAGGAGTTTGCTTAGGGAGTAAGCTATCCATTCCTATCCACTTGTTGATAAATGAACTGCCAGGAATATGAAATAAATAATAGGGAGTGAGTGGGGAGAGGATAAAGCCGATTTGTCCAAAATATCCCTCAACCTCCATTTTTGGGATTAAATTGTGAATCTGACCGGCTAGATTAAGTCGGGAGGGTGCTTGAAAAACTCCGTTTTCCACATATAGCCGCGGAAGGCTTTTATATACATGAATTAATACCGGAAAGCCATTGGGATAGATAGGAAAGGTGAGATGGACTTCCTTTTCAGAATATCCATGGATACCTGCAACCACAAAGGGCTGTAGTTCTTTGGGAATCTCACAAGGTACTTTTTCTGCAAACGCTTTGATCATGTATCGTCTGAGCGAATTCGCGGCAAATCAATAAGATGTCCCTTTTTTCCAATACAGAAGCTCCAAAAATGAATATTTTCCCAGATAACGAATAATCTACAAAGTTTGGGAGGGATATTCAAATCTATTTGGGGGGGAATTATCACTTGGCTCTTACTTGTTTCCACACAGGATGTGTACAGTCAGGAGCAGGTCTCTTTTCGACAATTATCCGTAAAAGAAGGACTTTCTCAAAATAGTGTGGTAAGTATTACGCAGGATAGTCTGGGCTATCTTTGGTTTGCAACGCAGGATGGACTCAACCGCTATGATGGTTATTCCTTCCACCTTTTTTCCTATCGATATGTAGATATAACTCGGACTCGATTTAGTCTGCTGGGTAAAGTGTACACAGATCGATTGGGTAAGGTATGGACCATACCCCAAGACAATCGACTGTATAGATATGATGCCTCAACTGAATCTTTTTCGCTTATCGAAGGATTAGAGGACATATATACCCTTTACCAAGATCGGTCTTTTCGCTATTGGATTGGCACCTATTCACAGGGGCTTTTCGTCTATGACGATACTACCAAGGCCTTTACTAAAGTAACTAATCAAACTAGTCCGATTGGGACGTTAAATGACATCGTTCAGCTACCTTCGGGCAATATTCTAGTAGCTTGTAAAAACAAACTCCTGGAAATTGATCCTATCACGCTTGAAGGTTTGGAAATTACCCCGAAACCTTTTGAGGGTAAATCCATCAATTTTAGTTCAATTGCTATTGATTCCTCTGATGATCAGTGGATTGGTTCATATGGAGATGGATTGTTTTTCCGAAATGCCGAAAGCTCAGACCAATTGGTACCGGTAACTTTTTCTAGCTATGAAGGCTATTTAGCTCCTGCCTTAAATATTTTGAAGGTGTTCATTGATTCACAAGGGCGCCTCTGGATCGGCACCTATGGAAATGGACTGTATTTGATTGACCATCACCTCAAACGCATTCGCCATTTTACATTTGAAAAACACAATCCTAGGGCTTTACACTACAATGATATACTCAGTATCTACGAAGACAATTCTGGAACGATTTGGCTGGGAACGGATGGTGCGGGGCTAAGTTATTACGACGAATATCTGGAAAAATTTAATGCATATACCAATTATCTCACACCCGAAGCCATCAGCATCGATGTAGTACGATCGATTGAGGTAAGCCCTGAAGGAAATACTTGGCTGGGTACTTCTGGAAAGGGATTGACCTTATATGAACCCCAAACCAATAGCTGGGCCACCTTCACCACCACGAACTCCCTCCTTCCTTCGGATCGGATCATGAGTTTGCACCTTGGCCTTCAAGATCACTTGTGGATCGGTACGCAGGGAGCAGGATTGGTTGTAATGGATAAGCGGGGAGATTTTACGGTGTTTGACCGGGATAGTCGGCCATCCTTGCCAGCCAGTACCCTTTGGGATATATATGAAGATACTCAGAACCGGATTTGGCTTGCAACACGGAGTGAGGGCCTTATTCACTTCGATCCCATTGAGGGAGTGATTGCGCAATACAAGGATGAACAGCTCGGGAAACTCGGACAAGTAGGTAATAACATCCGAGTAATAAGAGAGGATAATCAGGGGAAGCTATGGTTGGGTATGGAACAAGGAGATATTCTTTGTTTCAATCCTTCAACCCAAACCATTCAACCTTTTCTTACAGGGGCGTTGAAAGATTCCTTTCAGATCGGAGGAATCAAAACCCTACACCTAGAAAACGAGGAGAAGCTATGGGTAGGAACCAATGGGCAAGGGCTATTTCAGATTCATATTCCCACTCGGCAGTACAAACAGTATACTACTGAGGCGGGCTTACCTAATAATGTGATTTATGCAATCTTACCGGATAGCAAGGGGAATTTGTGGCTAAGTTCCAACCGGGGAATTTCTCGATTTACACCAGGGAAGGCTTTCGAATCACCCCCTACTATAGAGAATTATGACAATTATGATGGCCTTGCCACTGAATACAATACAGGAGCCTATGCAAAAGACGCCAATGGGAACTTGTACTTTGGAGGATTGGATGGCTTTTATTGGTTTCAGCCAGAGCAAATTCAAAAAAACCCCTTTGTCCCTCACCCCCAAATTACGGGTTTTCAGGTATTGGATAAACCCTATTCTGTACGACCGGGGATCTCTCTCAAATATTCAGAAAATACGGTAGAGTTTACCTTCTCCAGTATGCAACACTCACTCCCCGCCAAGAATGAGTACCAATACCGTTTAGTAAATTACGATAAGGACTGGGTCAAGGCGAATAATAAACACTATGCGCGCTACACACAATTACCTCCAGGAGCTTATCAATTTCAGGTGAAATCTAGCAATTATGATGGTATCTGGAATGAAAATGCAACCCATTTCCCTTTTTCCATTTCTCCCCCTTGGTATGCAACGCTCTGGGCAAAATTATTATATACCTTACTCACACTGGGGCTTATAGCTACTATAATCCGATACCTAAATTGGAGATGGCGTATGCAAATGGATCTTAAGTATCAGGAAGCAGAGGCCAGTCGTTTGAAAAGAATTAATACGCTCAAATCTCAACTTTATACCCACATAGCCCACGAGTTCCGCACACCCCTTACCCTAATTATGGGTAACATGGATGCTAAAATACAAGACGTACTTTCTCAAGGTGGGGCCCAACAGCGATTTGCCCTTGTAAGGCGCAATGCACGGCGCCTTACAGGTCTAGTGGACCAACTCCTTCAACTTGCCAAGTTGGAAGAAGGAAAACTTAGGCTTATTCCCAAACAAGGTAATTTGGGTTTATTTATCCGCCTGATTACAGACTCATTTACTTTTCATGCCGAAGAAAAAGATATTCAGTTTGTCGTAAAAATTGAAGGGTTGAAAAAAGCATGGTATGATGAGGACGCCATAGAGAAAATCGTTACGAATCTACTCTCAAATGCCTTTAAACACGGGCAGAAAGGCGGGTACTGTAAATTGCAGGCAAGCGAAGAGGAAGGCTTTCTTTACTTAACTGTAAGCAATACAGCACCTAATTTTCCAGAATCATCCTTAGTACAGCTCTTTAATCGCTTCTACCAAGAGGATACGTACACAGAAGGGGTAGGGATTGGCCTTTCACTTGTCAAGGAGTTAGTGAAGTTACACGAAGGAGCGGTAACGGTAAATTCAGAAAAGGACGAAATCACGTTCTCAGTTAAACTTCCAATAAATCGTTCATTAGTTGGCTTACACACCGTAAAACCTACCTATAAAGAAAACAAATACATAAAATCTTCTCCTCACATACTCCTTGTAAATCCCTCACAAGCCCTTACAGCACTCATTATTGAAGATGACCCCGAAGTACTAGAGTTTGTAGGCTCTTTGTTAGAAGATCAATATAAAGTCTTTGAGGCATCTAATGGTAAAATTGGCCTAAACCTCGCGTTGAAATATATTCCCGATATCATCATTTCTGACCTTAAAATGCCTGATTTCAGTGGGATAGAACTCTGTAAGGGCCTAAAAAAAGACCCTAGAACCAGCCATATTCCCGTTGTTATCTTAACGGGTAGCGCTGCAGAAGAAGACGAGTTGAAAGGCTTGAATGCAGGGGCGGATGACTATATAACAAAACCTTTCAAAGTAGATGTACTCAAGAATAGATTGGCCAATCTTATTTCTAACCGTAAAGCTCTTCAAGAGAAATACCGCAAAGAGGTAGTCTTTAAGCCTAAAGAAATTGCCATAACCCCTACCGACGAAATCTTTTTTAAAAGTGTACAAGGGATTCTGGATCAACACCTATCTGACCCAGAATTCAATGCCGCCAAATTCTGCAAACTTGTGGGTATGAGCCGGATGCAACTCCATCGAAAATTGCAAGCCTACACCGGATTAAGTACCTCGGCTTTTATCCGCTCTCAACGGATACAGCAGGCGCTGCAAATTATGGAAAGCTCAGATGCTACTGTCAGCGAAATTGCCTACACAGTAGGTTTCAATACACCTTCCTATTTTATTAAATGCTTCCGAGAGCGTTATGGAAAGACTCCAACAGAGTATTTAAGAACTCTGTAAATCAGCCCCTTATCTTCCTTGTTACATATGGTCCATCAATTGATACATATGAACGATCTCCTTCGAAAGGGTACAGGTACCTTTGATCCATGGCATCCATAAAACTTATCCAATGAAAACCATAACAACTGTCTTAGTCCTTATTTTCCTAGCCCTAGGGAGTTTGGAAGGTCAGGCGCAGCTACTCAAACGGGTAAAGGAGCGTGTGAAAGATGCTGTAGAAGAAACTACTGCGAGGAAAGCAGAACAGAAGACGGAACAGGCCGTCGACAGTGTACTGGAGAAGCCCTTTAAATTGCTCAAGAAAAAGAATAAAAAGAAAGTCGATTCGGAAGAGTCAAGCACTGATCAAAATGGTGAGATGGTGGAAACGAACGATTCTAGCGACGATGCGATATCGAGCGATCCAGAAGAAGGTGGAGAAAGCACTCATCCTATACTTTGGTCTACCTATAATTTTGTACCCGGAGATAAAATTCTATTCTTCGATAACCTCGAAGGGGAGGAAAGTGGGGAATTCCCTTCTCGTTGGGATCTCTTGCGAGGATCCGCACAAAATGCCCGTTTGGGTGAGGAAAATGTCATCCAATTGGATAACAAGAGCATCATTGCTCCCTTGACAGATGCGAAAGCGCATCTTCCAGAGGTATTCACGATAGAGTTTGACGCCTACTTCCCAGGAGGGGATACCTACTCCTCCTTAAATTATTACGGGGTTAGGCTCTGGCCAGAAATCAATTCCCACAAAACAGAAAGCGGAGACTCATTTAAACCCATTTATCTATATAACAATGGGCTCAAGTTTACTCGCTACATGGATGGTCAGGCACGTGTATCCGAGGTTAGGAAGGCTGAGCTCAAAGAGAACTACGGCTGGAAACACGTTGCTATCGCCTTCAACAAGCGATCTTTAAAAATTTACCTCAATGAAACCCAGGTCCTAAACCTTCCCAACCTGGGGATGCGACCCAAGCAGTTCAATATAGAAAGCTACTTGTACCATGACAAAACCGGCGTCATTAAGAATGTTCGAATCGCTGAAGGCGGTAAGAAGTTGTACGAGCGCGTAATAAGCGAAGGCAAATTCGTAACCCGAGGCATCCTTTTCGCGGTCAATCGTGCAGATATTCAACTCGAGTCGGCGGGAGTACTCAATGAAGTAGCTCAAATGATGAAAAGCCACACAGATCTCAGCTTCCGCATAGAGGGCCACACAGATAGTGATGGAGAAGAGGCCTATAACCTCTCCCTCTCTGCGAAGCGAGCTGAGGCTGTCAAATCAGCCTTGGCCCGCCTAGGGATCTCCGAAGATCGTCTTCAAACTGAAGGCAAAGGAGAGTCTACTCCTGTTGCGGACAACCAAAGCCCAGAGGGAAAAGCCAACAACCGTAGAGTAGAATTCATTAAGCTATAAGTTTTGGAGAAGAGAGAAATCATATAAGAGATAACCCCAAAAACCATTATGACCCATGTTTAATTATTCACAATACCTTATGAGAACTTATGTAAGCGTACTCCTCATGGTATGTTTTGTAGGCTTGAAAGTATGTCAAGCACAAAAACGCTCCAGCAAAGGCACAGAAATCGTATTTACTGTAGACCAAAAATCCCAGCGCATAAAAAATATAGAACTCCTCTCAGAAGCAGAAGATAAATTGGGGAATTTTGAAATTCAAGATCTTATGAGAAAGTATCCTGGTTGTAATTTTTACATCGGCTTACTGAAAGGGAATTATGAAAAAACCCGCGCGGGAATTATCCCATTGCACGGTACGACACTTACCCTGTATACCGATAAAACCATGGATCTCTCAGATCAAGATAAAATGGGGAATTTTCGCAGCAAAGGGGCTCCCCTTGAGAAATATTCCCCCGGAGACCAATTGATAATAGGAAACGTATCTACCCAAGTAATCAGTAACAAGGGAAAGGAACTCGTCCTTAGAAGAGAATAAGGGCAATTTTGCCCTTGAAAACTGGCTTTTTAGTGTCTTAGTCCCCTCGGGAAGGTGATCCATTAGGGGGGACAAGGCCTTTTTTTCATATAAAGAGAAGCCAACTGTTTACACTTCACCTAGAAAAAGTATTAAGGGTAAATTTTAATAACCACGCACTTGGTTTTTAGCTGATTTTACCCAATGAAAATACAATCCATTATCCCAACAGTACTGCTCTTCCTCACCCTAGGGAATACATGCCTTCAAGCCCAATTACTTAAGCGTGTAAAGGAGCGCGTAAAAGAAGCGGTTGAGGAAACGACTTCTCGAAAAGCTTCACAAAAAACTGAACAAGCGATAGATAGCTTGTTGGAAAAGCCCTTCAAGCTCTTGAAGAAAAAGAACAAAGGCCATTCAAAGGACTCTGTCTCTGAAAAAGAAGTAGTAGTAGAAATAAGGAGTGGGGTGGACAGCGATACCCTTTTACCCCATTCAGAAGGCGAAGAAAGAGGGACTCCTCTACAACTCTGGTCTACCTACAATTTTGTCTCTGGGGATAAAGTCCTGTTCTTCGACGATCTAGTAGCAGAGGAAAGCGGAGAGTTCCCCTCTCGCTGGGACTTAATTAGAGGATCAGCCCAAAACGCAAAATTAGGAGAAGAAAATGTCATCCAATTGGAAAATAAAAGTACAATTTCCCCTTTGATAGGTGACCCATCCTACCTTCCTAAGGTATTCACGATAGAGTTTGATGCCTATTTTTCAGGAGGGGAAACTTACTCACACCTCAATCGGTATTCTCTGAGGCTCTGGCCAGAAATTAATGCCCACAAAACGGAAAGTGGGGATTCCTTTGAGCCTATCCACTTATACTACAATGGAATCGCTTTCACCCGCTATATGAATGGACAAAGGCGTGAATCTAGCCTTAGAAAAGCTGAACTCAAGGATCAGTATGGCTGGAAACATGTTGCCATAGCTTTCAATGAACGCTCCTTAAAAATTTACCTAAATGAAACTCAGGTCATCAATATCCCAAATCTGGGCATGCGGCCCCAGCAATTCAGCATAGAGAGTCACTTTTATCACGATAGAACTGGAGTGATCAAAAACATTCGGATCGCCGAAGGTGGGAAAAAATTATACGACCGAGTTCTGAGCGAAGGGAAGTTCGTAACTCGCGGTATCCAATTCGCTGTCAATCGTTCTGATATTCGACCTGAATCTGCAGGGATTCTAAATGAGGTTGCTCAATTGATGAAAACCCATCCAATCCTCCGTTTCCGCATTGAAGGACATACAGATAGCGATGGAGAAGCAGACTACAACCTCTCCCTCTCTGCTAAACGGGCTGATGCAGTCAAGACCGCTTTGATACACCTAGGGGTGGCTGAAAACCGCCTTGAGGCAGAAGGCAAAGGGGAGTCAATACCTATATCAGATAACCAAAGCCCTGAGGGTAAGGCCAACAATCGGAGGGTAGAATTTATCAAACTATAAGTCAGCATACAGATCAATCCTACACCCCTACAAGGGGAGGTACTTAGCTCAGTATTTTGGGACTCCCACCCAAATATTCCCAGTTAGTTAATCCACAAATCCTAATAATAAGTATTATGAAGACATATGTAAGTTTACTCCTAACAATTTTTCTAGCAGGTTTAACACTATGCCATGCACAGAATCGATCCGACAAAGGGATAAAAGTAGTATTTGTAGTAGAACAAGGATCCCATCGCATAAGAAGTCTGCAAACTGAACAGGCCTTTGCAAGAATCCATAAGGATGAAATACTTGAGCACTACCCAGAGAGCGACTTTTTTACGGGCTTACTTAAGGGTCAGTTTGAAAATACCCGATACGGAGTTATTCCCACTCGGAATGCAACACTCGTCCTTTTTACAGACAAACCCGCACTTTCTCGGGATGTATGCCCAAGATGTGCCAAATCATTTCCCATAGAGGCACTGATTCCGGGAGGAGACCAATTCATCCCCGGGGGAGATCAATTTAATCCGAGGGAAGAAAAGTCCATTCCAGGCGGAGACCAGTTTGTTATAGGAGAATTAGAAGGCCGCATTGTCCGTTACAAGAACAGAGAACTATTTGTGAGGGTAGTTAAATAGTCGAAAGTCCACAGTTTAGGTTGTGAATTCGAGTTTTTCAGTGTCCGTCATAATCCGTCCTATAAAGTCAGCGTCGAAAAGGGTTCAGGGTGGGAGGGGTTGGGTAGTCGGTGGTCCGTAGTCCGTGGTAAAAAAAAGTGTTAGAAAG
>JBCCTX010000058.1:0-28347 GCA_039197765.1 Bacteroidota bacterium | reverse complement strand
CTGGATACAGAGGGAATGCTCTGGATCTGCGGATTTGAGAATAGAGGCCTGTACAATCCTGGCACTAAGCAAACAGCTACCTACCTGGACGATGTGCTCCTAAAAATTGATGCCGAATCGGGTAAGGTATTACAAAAAATTAGCGTAGGAGATGTCCTGATCAAGGAAGGATATAAAGAGCTGGTATTTGGCTTTAGTAATACCCCTGGGCAGAAAACAGGGGATGACCCCTTCCACAACAATGACATACAACCTGTCCATTTTTCTTCTGCTTATTGGGAAAAAGGAGACCTATTTATCAGTCTAAAGCATCGGTCGGCAATTCTCCATATCCGTCCTTCTACTGGGGAGCTCCTTCACTTGATTCAGGGGCCCTTCAACAACCAGCACGACGTGGACATCCTTTCTGATACGGAGATCGCCTTTTTCCACAATAATTTTTCCTTTCTGGGCGACCCTTCCATCTCAATAGATGAGGATGCAAAACGCGATACCATGGGATTGTCAGAAATTCTGGTGTATAATTTTCAGGAAGCTCGCTTTTATCCCTTGCTGGATGCTCATTTTAAGAAGGAACAGATTTTTTCTGCCTCCCAGGGGCAGTTTGAACGGCTTCCCTCGGGGCGGATCTTTGTAGAAAGTCAGAACCAGGGCATACTCTACCTATTTTCAAAGAAGGAATTACTCATGAAAAAAACCCTGCCTGCTACGCGACAAGGGTATATTGGAAAACCCCATTGGATACGGGTTTTTGAAGAGGAAGAGAAGTTTCCCTGAAGAGTTTTAGAATTCAGTAGCCCCTCAATAGGATTTAAGGAATTACCCGATTATAGGATGATCCTTGGGGAAATAACCTGCTTTTGAAGGCTCCCTATTCGATAATTTTCTATAGTGAGTGAGGAAAGAAAACGCCAAGTCAGGCTGTTTGAAAAAATTGTGCGTGAGGTGAAGGGGAAAGAGTTATTGCTAGATTCAAGGAAATAGCCCTTCAAGAAGCTTATGAAAACCAAACCTTTGAGGCGTTGGCACAGTGCTGTGGGTTTAGGTCAAAGTCCTCGTTTAACCGAATTTTCAAGAAGCATACAAGCGTATCTCCCTCCGAATATTTGAAGGGAAATAAGCCTGTTGAGTCTAGGTAAAATGCCTAGTTAGAACTTGCCATTTTCATTCTTCCACTCAGACTCGGGAAGGATAGTCTCAATGATATCCCAGTGTTCTACAATTTTTCCTTCCTCCAGACGGAAAAGGTCGTAGAAAGCTACATGGTCTCCTTCTCCAAACTTTCCTTCGCTCATACTCAGGACAAAGTTTCCCTCTCCTAATATTTTGTGAACCTGGTCATATTCCATCACTAGTCCATTTTCGGCAAAATATTTAAGCGCATTTCCCAAGCCATCGAGTCCATCTGCTATAGCGGAATTGTGTTGGTAATACTTCTCTGGATTAATGTAATCGGTTGTTTTGTCAGATTCGCCCTTTTGTAAAATATCTACAATCATGTTTTTGATTACTTCCTTGTCTGCCTCTGTTTTGTCCAGGTCTGTTATCTCCGTCGAGCCATCTAGTTGGGTTCTCCCGCTTGGGTTGGGAGGGGTGATTTCCGTCAGGTTATCCCAATGCTCTACAATCAATCCCTCTTCGAAGCGGAAGACATCGAATCCTGCTTTGGGGCCAAAAAAATCATATTCCGTATGCGTAAATACGTAGTCTCCATCCTGAAATGCGCGCACTACATTAGCTTTAAAGCCTCCTTCAGGTGCATTTTTCATTACTTCGCCAAAGCCCGCTAGGCCATCTCCTACTGCCAAATTATGCTGAACATACTTTTCAGGATTGATGTAAGAAATGGGGGTTTGATCTCCTGTGTTGAAACTGTTGAGTAAGGCAATTACCTTTTCTTTGTTTGAAAGTTCCATCTTTTCTTCCGTTGGATTAGTTTCTGGATTTGTACTTGTCGAAGGGTTAGTAGGCCCACAACTCAGCACCAAGGCTGCTATTGTGAACACACCTAAGAATACTTGCTTGTTCATCTTTGAATGTACTTTTCTACAAAGATCTAGGGTGTATGTAGATAAATAAAGGTAATTACCCTCCTTATCAGGGTAAAAATGGGAAAGTCTTAGGTATGAGACCGCCGAAATGCCTCTGGTGTACTGTGGGTATACTTCTTGAAGTACTTGTGTAGGTTACTGGGTTCTTCAAACCCTACTTCATAGGCCACTTCTTTAATGGAAAGGGGAGAGTTAATCAGGAGCCGCTTGATTTGAGTGATTAAGATTTCATCGATAAAAATCTTAGCTGATTTATGGACAATACTTTGGGAGATGGTATTCAGCGTCTTAGAACTCAGGCCTAGCATATGGGCATAGTCACCTACTTTTTTGGTCTGGAAACAATTTTTTTCGACCAATTGCTGAAACTGTATGAACTCTTTTAGGTATTTCTTCTGTCGAACGATCTGTCCTTTACCAGATTTAGCGCGATACAATTTGTTGGTAAGAATATGTATATAACTGCGAATGATTTCGGGTGTATATTCGTCCATTCTTTCGAAGTATTCCTGCTCTACCTCTCTGATTAGGCTACTGATTTCCTTAAACTCATCTGCTCCTAACTGTATCTTGGGAATACCCAGGAGCTCATTAAATAGCTGGAGGCTTTTGCTTGCTTCCCGTTTTTCCAAGTAGCTTACCAATAAATCTTCTGTAAATAGGAGCAAATACCCCTTTGCTTTTCCTTCCAAAAAACGATGGATTTGATCCTTACGAACCGTGAGAACCGTACCTCGCTCTAATATGTATGTAGTAAAGTCTATAACGTGTCTCCCTTTTCCTCCTGTAATGAGGAAGATGAGAAAGAAATTAACGCGATGAAGTTTTTGGGGATTGTGGTTGAGATTTTCCCTTTTCAAGAGTTCTTCTAGCCGAAGCATATCAAAGCTCGAGGCAGGATTACTGCGGTTGTCGAAGGAGATGTTGAGAATATCTGCGTCCATTTCTATTCCGTGGTAGTATTTCGAATAGCCTATTCCATGAAGACTTCAGCTGGTAGTTTGTCCTTTTCTATTTAGTCCGTGTAAACAAATAGCTTGTTGAGCGTATCCACAATTTCTGCTCTTGTTGTCATAGGTATTAGATTTTTTTTTGAAGTCGGGACAATTTGTTCAGTTCATGCGTTTGAAACGTCTGAACCATACATTGCAGGTCTTGCACATAGCGTAGTAGCCACTCATACGTCAGGGTTTCAGGAGTGATTTGTAAGTAAAAATTTTCTAAGGTTAGCATGAGCACCATTTGGGCTAGCCGAGAATTGTCCGCTATTCCCAACGCTTCGGCCCATATGTTCAGAATAGCATCGCTTATCAATCCATTTACCTGCTCCAAGCAAGTCTGGAATCCCGGTTTGTTCCGGTGGATTCGAATCTGCCTGTTAAAGAGTATGTCCTCCTTAAACTCAACAATTACCTCAAGCAGTTCTGGAATGACATTCTTGCATTGGCTTTCTCTTACTGCAATACATTCGGCACGGTTGAGATGATATTGCAACAAGAACTCGGTAAAAATCTCTATATCAGCAAAGTGATGGTAAAATGAAGACTTACTCTTGTTGACCTTTCTTGCCAGGGGCTCTACTTTGAGACCGGTAGGTCCTTCAGTAGCAAATAGGGTATAGCCCGCTAGCACCCAGTTTTTTTGTAACGCATTCATAGTAAATAGTCTTCGGTTGGAAGCTGGTCTAGTTCTCTCGCAATGACTTGGTATAGCTCTTTTTCCCAGCTTATCCCGTCAATTTCGGGAAATTCAGGGACTTTCCGAAAGTCTTGGGGACTTAAAATCACTTTTATACCTTGGGCATAAGCATGCGCTCCTAAGGTGAAAACTTCTTCGATAGCTTCATCTCCGATCGGAATACAGCCAATGGTAACCGCTTTGCCGTGGATGAATATATCTCCACCTAATTGGCTTCGATTGTCTAGTTGTGCTTTTTTCTGGTCGAAGCTATTGGGGTAATTTACCTTCAGGGATAGGTAATAGGCGCTATTGGGGTTGAGGTACTCGATTTGATAGATCCCTTCGGGAATTTGCTTGTCTCCCTCTTGTAGTTTGGGACCCAATTTACCGCTCATCGCTGTAAATGGATACACTTTTAGCCGCTTCATTTCTCCTTTTACCGCTGCATAGACTTCTAAGAGCTGCTCTTGCTTAAGTCCTACAATTATGAGCCGATCAGGAAGTTGCTGGAGGCCAATTTTATTTAGATGAGGTTGTAAGTTGGTAGCAACTTTTTCAGCTAGCCTTTGTTGCACGCTTGCCGTTGTTTCTCGTTTCTTCAATTGGCTTTGGATGGTAACATATAGGCTTTTCCCCTTCAGAAGAGTCAGGATGAAAATGAGTAATAGAATACTCCCTCCTATCCACCTTTTCCTACTCATTAGTCATAGATTATTCCTTGTGGGTAGAATGTCTCCCTTTTCTCCTTAGGCTTCCCTCTTCTATTTTAAAAACTAAAAAATGTTATCATGTTGACTTGGTCTCTACTAAAGCCATTCAGGAACTGATTCATATATCCCAATTCAAAACGAAGGGATGAACTCACTTTGTATCCTAACCCTCCATAGAGTCGATTCCTGTCAAAGACGGTTTCTTCAGAATTGAGAAAGATTTCGTCATACATGGATAGATAAAAGGTCTTGTCCACCATTTGCTCATTGCTGAGTGGGATGTTGAGGGAAAGAAAGTAGCGAAAGCGCAAGCGAAAATCGTCTTCGACCCATCTTTGTTCAAATCGATATCGGTGCTGGATATTCGTACGTCCAAAGGTCTGGCGGGTAATAAACTGCTGGAAGATTCGATGCTCATTGACATCGACTTTTTCTTCAGAGGGATCGACATAATTCTGACTGAGGATATATCCATACCCGAAGAGCAGATTATTATTGTTCTCAGATAAATTATAGCCAATTCCTGTTCTTAGCAGTAACTGTTCCAAGTCCCCAACGGCGTCATAATTACGATATTGGACTTCATGGTGCCAATTCCATTTTTTATTCAGCTTTTTGTTGCCAAAGTAGATAATCCAATTGCCCAAGTCGCTTTCTTGGGAGAACCCTAGACAGGGAACTAGGATGAGAAGTACTATCAAGATTTTCTTAAGTCGGTTCATTAGGAATTGAGTAAATAACTACGAATGATTGGTTGAGGGCAAGTGCTTTGATTAAGCTATATGACAACACCCATACACCCAGCAACCTAAAACAGGTACCAACTTAGGCTTCTAATGACTCTAAATCAAGCGGAATTCAATTAGCTTTCTCTGTCAGAATTTTGTGCATATGGTCACCGATTCCTCCTACATCGGGATTTCGATTACTTAGGGAGACTACTGTATATCCATTATCGATCACAAAAAAATAGGCAGCAACCCCCAGCTTTTCTCCATTCCACCATCCTCCATTATGACCGAAAGACTTTACACCGTTTCTATTGTCAATCATAAACCCATAACCATAGTGGGCATTTGACTGACTTTGAATCATTTGTGCAAACTTATCATTAGCTAATAGCTTCCCGGTTTCCAGCGCTTGACCAAACTTCCACATATCTGCAACGGTAGATTGGCCACCTCCTGCTGATGCCCCGATTGCTGTATGGGTCATCTCACAGGTGTCAAAAATGTTTTGTATGACATAATTGCGGTAGGTCAAACCACTGACTTCCTCGATGATTCTTCCAAGGAGTATGTATCCAGAGTTGCTATAGCCGAATGCTTTTCCAACAGGCTTTAGCAATGAATCGTTCTTTACCAATGAATAGATATAGCCTAAATCTTCTCCTTTCCCTTCATCGCCAGCGCGCAGCTCAGCCCAATAGCTCCCCAAGCCACTTGTATGCGAGAGTAAGTGTTTGATTTTTACACTATCTCTCACGGTCTTGTTTTCGAGATCATCCAGGTACCTACTCGCTAAGGCCTCCAACTCTACTTTTCCTTCCAATTCAAGCTGCATAATGGCAATGGCGGTAAACATTTTTCCCAGTGAAGCAAGGCCAATTTGACTATCAAGTACATGTTTTTGCACGGAATCTAGATCGACATATCCATGTGCTTCATGTAGTAGAATTTCATCGTTTTTTCCCACTAATACCACGCCATGTAAACTGTCTTTTGAAGCTCGTTCCGTCAAGTACATTTTGATTTTTTGGATCTTGCGATCTCCTTGTTCATTGATGTTTTCCTTCAAGCCCCCTCCACAACTTGGGAATAGGGTAACTACTAATAATAGGATGTATAGATATTTCATCTCAGTTACAGGTATTTATTTAATGCAATTTATTTGATATATCAAATAAATCCAAATTATCCTTTAAAGAAATCATTCGTCCTTATTTCTGAGGTTGATTTTATTATTTGCCTATTATTTATACCATTAGGAAACAAATAAGATCTCTTTGCGTAAGAACAATAAATTTCCCAGGTTTTTTAACCCTCAATCTGTAAGAAAAATGGATAGGACTATTTACTCGTATAGCTCCCTGTTCCCTCATTTATGTTCCTATGAAGTACACACAGCTCGGTGAATTTGAGGAATTGGTACTCCTGGTTATAGGCTCTTTAGGAGAAGCCTCCTATAGCATTTCCATCAAAGAGGAGTTAAAGGCAAAAACCCAACGCAACCCTAGCATTGGGGCGCTTCACTCTGCTTTAAACCGCTTGCAAAAGAAGGGCTTTATTGAATCTCACGTTGGAGGGGCGACCAATGAGCGTGGGGGGCGAAGAAAGCGCTTTTACAAAATGACAGCACTTGGTCGCAAGGCCCTAGATACCTCATATGAAATGCGGTCTTCTCTATATAAATCCCTTCCCAAACTTGATTTGTCCAATGAATAAGCTAGAAAAAAAGGCTCCCCCAAGGGTCTTTGACCGCTTTTTGGGATGGTTTTGCAACGATGAGGAAATAGAAATTCTCCGTGGAGATTTATATGAGCTATATGAGAAACGCCTGAATAAGGGGCAGAGATGGAAAGCTAATATGTTCTTCTGTTTGGAAGTGTTAGACCTCATGCGACCCTTTGCACTTAGAAAATTCTCACAACCCTATACAACCATGCTATTAAACAACTATGTAAAAGTAAGCTATCGAAATTTTATTCGACAAAAGCTTTATTCTGTACTCAATCTTAGTGGATTGGTGACAGGACTTACGTGCTTTCTCCTCATTTTTTTCTACATCCAGGACGAACTCAGTTATGATCGTTTTCATAGCAAGTCCGAGCGGATCTACCGCGTACTAGAGCATTTTGAAAGCGAGGGAGTAGGGGAGCACTCTGCTAGTTTGCCTTTCCCCACAGGCCCTGCCTTGAAAAATGACTTCCCGCAGCAGATTGAGCACGCAGTCCGGCTATTTAACTTTCAATCGCCTACACTAACCTTGGCAAATGTTTCGGCTGATAAGGCTTTCACAGAGTCTCAGATTTTTTTCGCGGACTCCAATTTCTTGGAAGTCTTTGACTTTAACTTGTTGGAGGGAAATCGATCCTTAGCCCTTGATCAGCCCAACTCGTTGCTCATCACCCAATCTATGGCCAAAAAATACTTTGGCGACGAAGACCCTATCGGAAAAGTGCTTCGTTTCCAGGAGACCCAAGACCTTCAGGTAGCGGGAGTTCTGGAAGATGCCCCCTTGAATGCCCACTTCCAATTCGATGCTATTATTTCCTTTTCCAGCTTGAAATCCTGGTACAACGGGACCTTACCCAATGGTTGGTATTGGAATCCTTGCTGGACCTATATTCTCCTAGATGAGCACACGGACCCGGTTCATTTCACTGACTTACTTCCCGACTTTGTCAGTAAATACTTTCCCGACTTTATTAAAGAAGATGTGGAAATGGAACTCCAGCCCTTGGAGAAGATCCACCTTCACTCAAAACTCGATTATGAAATTGCAGCTAATAATGACGTCAAGACTATTTATATTTTTGGAGCCATAGCACTTTTTGTCCTTATCATCGCTGGGATCAACTTTGTCAACCTAAGCACAGCCCGAGCTACTAAGCGGGCAAAGGAAGTGGGTATACGGAAAACCCTGGGAAGTATGAGGTCTCAATTGATTACCCAGTTTGTTTTTGAGTCGATCCTCATGACTCTCCTGTCAGTTTTAGTGTCTTGTATGATTGTTGGGCTCCTTCTACCTGGATTCAATAATTTAGTAGAAAAGTCTATAGATTTTGAGCTGTTGTTGCAGCCCCAATTCATTGTAGGAGCATTGATCCTCTCACTCTTATTGGGCGTGTTTGCGGGATTTTATCCAGCCTTTGTCCTATCCTCCTTTAGGCCAGTAAGGGTGCTGAAAGGAGGGCACATCCAAAACAAGGGATTGAGTTTTCGCAGGGTACTCGTTACGGCTCAATTTGCAATTTCTATCTTCCTGATTGTAGGGACTATCGTTGCGATAGATCAGTTCAACTTGCTACAAAACAAAGATGTGGGTTTTGACCAGGACCACGTGATAATGGTTCCCGTAATCCGATCCCCTATGGGAGAGCACTATGAAACCTTTAAAAATGAAGCCCTACAAAGTCCCTATGTCAACTCAATAACGGGAGTAGAAGAGATCATAGGGGCCAAACACCAGGTAGGTAACTATCGATTTGAAGGGATGGATCGCTCTAAGCCTTTCCCCCGGTTCTTTGTATTACATGATTTCTCGCAGACGATGAATATTGAAATGGCCGCAGGGAGAGATTATTCCCAGGAATTTGTAACGGACGATACGTTGGCGCTTGTGGTAAATGAGGCCATGGTTAAAGCCTTGGGCTGGGAATCAGCCCAAGAGGCGATCAATAAACGTTATTTTTTCAGAGACGAGTTCAAGGGAAAGATTGTAGGGGTCGTAAAAGACTATAATTTTGTTTCCAAGCACAATCCTATAGGTCCGATTGTTTTGGACCTAAACACAAATCCACGAGCCTTTAACCTCTTTATCAAATACATGGCGGTAAAGATTGACCAAGGGAATGTAAAACAAGCCATAATTGACCTGAAAAAGGCTTGGGCGAGTACCCTGCCTGATCGACCCTTTGATTCCTTTTTTTTGGAAGACCGCCTCAATCAATCCTATAAGGCGGAACAAAAACTCAGTAAGATCACGGTTATCTTTTCCTTGCTAGCGATCCTGGTGGCTTGCCTAGGCCTATTTGGTTTGGCTACCTTCAGTATCGAGCGCCGCACCAAAGAGATTGGCGTACGCAAAATTCTGGGCATAAGCACCGAACAGATCATGGTCCTACTCTCCAAAGAGTTTGCCTACCTCATCCTGGTTGCCTTTGCTGTGAGTATCCCCACTTCCTATATTTTACTGGAAAATTGGTTGGATGGCTTTGCCTACCGAGTTTCCTTGAATGTTTGGCCCTTTCTACTTGCGGGACTAATAACCTTCTTGGTTGCGATGCTGACAATTCTCTATCATGCCTATCGAGCTTCCTGGATCAGTCCGGTAGTTGCGCTTCGGCATGAGTAGGGCCACTCCTGAAAATATCCCCTAGCCCAATCTGAGGGTCTTGTTCATTAGGCACAGGGCTCTCAGATTGGTCGATAGGGAGAGGGAGTTTCTTATCAATTTAAGGAGTGAAGTAGGATTTTTTATTGAGCTAATCGATAAATGAGCAACAGGCTAGTTTGTCCAGATTAACGGGTTGATAGCTTACTTGCTAGTCTTAGGACCTCCGAGTCTGTATTTTCATCCCTTCCAGGTTCAGGTCCTTAAGGTGTTCTCTGGCCTGAAGGGCAAAAAGTAATCCTATTTCTGTTTCCCTATTTTCTTTATCTACCATCTCGACTCCTAGTACCTCCAGTTCTATTTGGGCGTCTCCTTTGGGTATGAGGGCAATATCCCCTTTAGAAATAATTCCCTCGAAAATGTCTCCACTTAGCACATAGCCTTTGTCGGTAATAGAAAACGAATTGCGAATGTAGAAGGTAGCCATAGAAGTAGAATTTATATAAGTGGGAGAATAGGCATCAAATTTCAGCGAATTTATTTGATTTAAGTACTTAAGCAAAATAATTGTGGGATTGCCATGTGCCACTGATAAAGAGTTCCTACAGGACATTTTTTTCTCGAAGGAAAATTATGCTTGGGTACTTATCTCGATAAGTGCAAATAATTTAGACATAAGCTATTTGTGCGGTTCTTTCTTTGGGGAATCGGTCCACCCTTGTGCTAATATTGGGAAAGGCTATAGTCTTGAGTTCATGTTGCTCAGCTAATTGTAAACGACTCTGGTAGCAACTGGCTAAGCGTTGATCTCTTTCCAATCCACCTCTATTCCAAGTGGGTCCTACAGTATGGATGACTTTTTGAGCAGGCAGATTCCCCGCAGTAGTAATTACTACTTCTCCGACCTTACAAGCACCTAGGCGATTTCTAATTTACGTGCATTATACCTGGAAGTTTCCCACTGCCTTTTCGCATCCCTCCCAATTGGTCTGAATATTTGACGCACTGTATAAATATTCTTCTGGGGTTAATTTTTCTGGAAATCCTTTCCAGCCCGCTACTGGCCCAAAGAAATCTCCTGCTTTTACCTGTGGATCCATTGCTGCTCGGATGATGCCGGTTGCCCCATCTTCAGCCGTTTGTGCTTGTGCCATGAATTCACTTTCTCCATCCATTCCTCCATCAGCAGCGGTAGTGACCTGCAGGTTGGTAAGCGCAAGGCCAGGGTGGGCTAGCAAAGGTAGTACATGGGTGATACCCGCTTTTTCCAGTTTCTGTTGAAGTCCATAAGTGAACGCACAGTTTGCTAATTTTGTCTGATGGTAGCGTGCCCACCTAGGTCCTTGGAAGCTCATATTTTCCTCCTCTGTACCATCTCCTCCCAAGTTTCCTCCATTTTTCTCAAAATATTTCATTTCAAGTGGTCCCCCCAATCTCGCCTGTGAAGAGTGATTGACTATGCGTCCTTCCTTACTTTGCTTTAGCAAGGGAAATAGCTCTTTGGTAAGTAAGAAATGGGAAATGCAATTGGTCTGAATTTGTACATCATACCCATCTCCTGTTGCTACATCTTTGAGCGCCATTACTCCTGCATTATTTACTAGGACATCTAGTACCTCATATTTTGATTTTATTTCTTCCACAGCTTGACGGACACTGTCGAAATTTTGCAGGTCGCAAACAACTGCCTCAAACTTCCCTCCGGGGACAGCTTCAAGTAGTTGCTGCAGGGAATCTGCTGACCGTTGGCTCGCTCGGTTCAATAGAAGTACAGTTGCTCCCTTTTTGGCAGCCTCCCTTGCACAAATGAATCCGGTTCCACTGGTTGTTCCAGTAATAGCTACCACCTTCCCGGTCATGTCCTGCGTGTGATTTTGTATCACTGTATCGAGGTGTTCAGTTTTGATTTGATTCGTCATTTAATTGAAAAAATTGTGTTATGGAGATCAATTTTACGGCTAAGAAAATTAGGCCTAAATAGTCTGAAATAAAAGTGATTCAAACGGCTTTGTAGACACGCTAGATCAAGATTTTTTTTAAGTGTGGCGTTTCTTACCCAAAGTCAATAGACTTCTTAGGAGATTTTCTGTCTTTTGGTTAAAAATGGACCCTTTGAATCATTAGCGGTAGGAAAAGTTGAAAGACCCATACCCAAAGATAAAGAGGTCCTTGTACGTATACACGCTGCCACCCTTAACCGAACTGATTTTTTAATAGTTATGGGATGGCTTTTTGCCATGCGGTTCTTCACAGGACTGTTTGGACCCAAACGTCCCGTTCCTGGGATGGACTTTGCAGGGGTAATTGATGCAACGGGGAAAGAAGTTGTGGACTTTCAGGTCGGCCAAAAGGTTTGGGGCTTTCTGGCAAAAGCAGCTTTGGTAAATGTAAGCATTTACTGGAAGAAAGAGGGGCAAACATGTCCTCAGAATTAGGACCTGGATGGGAAAATCTGTATTTGCCTTTGCTCACAACCCAATCTCCTAAAAAAGGGATGTTCTCCATGCCATATGGTCATCTGTGAGGTGCAAACCTTCACTTCTTAGAGGAATAGATCTTACAGTCTACCGTCAGTTCCCCCGCTGTTGACCCCAAGGACCGGTAGAAAATATAGCAGGTGTCATTGTACCAGTCTGTTTGATGCTCGATCTCGAAATCGTTCCCTACCGTATCCATGACGTATGCAGTACTATCCGTCCAGCCAAAACCCACCAGGGCTTGTCCGTTAACTTGCCCTTTCATTTGGAGATCTATAGAATGGGGAAACTCAGCTTCTGGATCTATTGGGATAGGAAAGACCTGGGCACTCCCCGCAAGGGTTTCCGTAAACTGCTTTTTTGTAACCCAACTGCCTTCCCAGGCATGGTTAACCAGGAAATACGTCATTGCGCCTAGGAAAGCAAAAAAGGCTATATATAGGATTCGTTTGGTATTCATGAGGGGTATAATTTTCTTGTTTTTTAGGTCAGGCCCTCTTTTCTCCTGCGTATTTCTCTTATTCTTCTGTGGTTTAAATAAAAATGGCCCCAAAATGTCTATTGAAGGATAATTTCCGCTTCATACCCTTACCCATATACCCGTATGATTTCCCCTCTTCCTCTTCCATCCACGCTTCTCACGTAAGCATTCACTGCCTGTTCCATAGATATGGGCATATGTCCAGGAAAATAGTCCTTATACCTCTCATAAGCATCTTCCACCAGACCCAGAGAGACAGCATTTACCCGTATTCCATCTGCTATCTCTAAGTTTATAGCTTGGACAAAGCTATGTAAGGCTCCATTAACCATAGAGGCACTGGCTGTATTGATTACGGGGTCATCAGCTAAAATTCCGGTTGATAGGGTGATGGACCCCCCGGGATTTAGGTACTCTTTCCCGATGCGCACAACGTTAACTTGGCCCATTAGCTTACTTCGAATTCCAACGTAGTAATCTTCTTCAGAAAGTTGCTCAAAAGGAGCCCATCGTGCCTCTCCAGCTATGCAGAGGATTGCATCTAGTGCACCCACTTGCCTGAAAGCTTGTCGGATAGAGGCACTATCCGCAATATCTATAAGGATATCACCTTGTGAGCGGCCTCCAATAAGTACTTCGTGGAACTGCCGGTAGTGCTTGCTTACCCTTTTTCCAATGGTGCCATTGCCACCGATGATGAATATGCGCATTTTGGAGAATCTTTAAAACAACTTAATGAAATATTCCCTCAAATTGAGCTATAAGCTAATACGTCTTACGTTCTGATTGAAATTAAGGGAGAGGTTGTTAAAAAACTATGGCTTTATCTCCAATTAAGGATAAAATCATTTAGAAAGAACAATTGCGTGCGAAGCTATTTAGTTCTTCATCAACATAAACTTCCCTACAGCAGGCAAATAACCCTTAGCAGTTAGTTGTAGTAGGTAAACGCTATACTGTAATTGGTGAGTTATTTCAGACACCATAGGAGGTTAAATAAGACATTCTTTATCCATTCTTTTGATTTTTAGCTTACCTTAATCTGGCAAAGTATTTGGCCATTATTTTAGTTATGGATTAATGCGATTTCGAAATAAAATGAGGGAGACTTTCATTCTTCTGGCTGCCATCTTGAGTCTTTCATGGAATAGTGAACTTGCATATTCCCAGGTAAACACTGACTCGCTTTTGGTAGCTGAGTTTGACACCATGTCTTTACAAACCCGAGAGGATTTTTTCCGGTATGGACGGAAACTCAATCTGGCAGAAGGAAAAATCGCTCCTGAAAAGATCATTGTACTTGCGAAAAGGCTTCTAGATTCTGTCGAACAACTTTCTCCTATTTATGCCCCATACAAAGATACGCTAGGCTTTAAGGCCTCAGCCCTCACAGCGGTACTCTACGCAACCCTTCCAGAGTTTCAGCAGGCTATTACATACTTTCAACGTGCCTTGAGCTACGCTGAGAAGATCCAATCTAACCAATACATGGTTGAGAGTTATAATGCTTTGGGCCAAATGCATGCTTCTGCAGGGGAGTGGATCCCTGCAATTGGGTATTTCACCCAGGTGATTGAATCGTATGATACCACGCAGACTCCATTTCGTCTAGTAAATCAAGCATTTACAAATTTAGGGAGTGTTTATCGCGAAATTGGAGAATTTGAATCGGCTATTCGATATTTGAGAAAGGCAGAAGCTTATCACCAGAGGGTTCAACACGAAGAAAGCCCGCGATACTTGGCAAGTGTTTATCAGGCTCTTGCAGAATGCTTCAAAGATGTAGAGCGACAAGATTCTGTGGCATATTACATAAAGCGACTAATTGGAAGTGTTGAGGAAATGGAGCGGGATAGAGAAAATACTAAACTGGTTTCTCAGTTCGAGCTTAGCCTAGGGATTCATTCCGCTTACCTTGCGAATCACTTCCTTGGCCAAGGTGAAATCAGAAAAGCAACTGCTTACTATAAAAAAATGAGTTCTCTCAAGACAGTGGATAGAAATGATAAGTACTATTTGGATATCCGTATGTCTATTGAGCGGGATAATATAGCCAGAGCTGATGAACTCATTGGAAATCCTCCAGCTGATGTGGATACGAGTGCTATAAAAGACTTCTACCTGCTATTGTCTAGGTTTTATGAAAAGAACGGGGATGATCTGAAGAGCCTAGCTTATTTGAATAGGTACAAAGAAAAGGAACTGGAATTTTTCGAAAATCAGCAGGTCAAACTTGCAGCTTATATGCAAGAGAAAATCAAGTCTGTCGAACAGCAGCGTACCATTGATCTTTTAGAAGAACGGGAAGCAAGCCAAAGACGACTTTCTCGCTTTACCTATTTACTTTCAGGCCTCCTACTTCTATTGCTTTTACTTATTTCTTATGCCTATTTTTTATCTCGTAAGAAGAATACATATTTAAGCGAAAATTTGTCAAAAAGTAGCATAATTAAGGAACAGGCTGAAAAGCTACAATATGCAGAGCAACAGAAAAACAAACTATTTACTAATATCGCTCATGAGTTTCAGACTCCCCTAAATATTATTCAGGGGCTTGGCACTCAATTGGCCCAGGGGAGGTCCAACACTGGTGAGGATATCGCTGCGTTGAATATCATTGTGAAAAATAGTACCCAACTGTCAGAAGCAACCCACCGGATTCTAGCGCTGAGTGCTTCAGAAGTACCTCCAACTCCTGTACAGTTACAATGGTTTTCCCTGAGAGAGCTCTTTGAATATATCTTACCCGAGTACGTGTACTTGGCAAAAAATAAGTCCTTACGGATAGAATCTTCCTCTAAACCTAGCAAAGACCTCATTCTGTACTCGGACGTTTACAAAATAGAGAGCATTCTTAAAAACTTACTTTCAAATTCGATAAAATATACCCCTAAGGAAGGGATCGTCAAGATTACCTGTAAGGTTTGTTCTCAAGATAAACTTAAGATTTCCATAGAAGATTCAGGGCTAGGGATACCTGAGGAAGACCTCCCCCATGTATTTGACCGATATTACCAGTCTAGGTCTAAAGATCCAGAAGGGGGATTTGGCCTGGGACTTGCGATATGTAAGGAGTACGTTTGCTCTTTAGGTGGGGACATTGCAGTAAAAAATGCAGTTCCTGAGGGAGCTATTTTTTCAATTACCCTCCCTGTAAGTCCAGATGAAAAACCTGAAGGAGTAGAATTATACTCATTTTCCCCAAGTCAGGTTGTGCCTTTTGAATTCCCCGAATTAGCCGCAAGTTCGAATAAGGGAGAGTCTGCCCAACTCTTAATCGTAGAAGACAACCTGGACTTCTGTAAGTTTCTAGAATTAACGCTAGCAAATGAGTACCATTTGGCTTTTGCGCATGAGGGGGAGGGAGCGCTTGTATATTTAAAGAAACATACTCCGGGATTGATTCTTACCGATTGGATGATGCCAGGATGGGATGGATTGAAGCTGGTATCTTATCTCAAATCTCATGAATCCTTTCACCACATACCTATTGTTATGCTTACGGCCAGGAACTTGGCTACAGATAAAATCAAAGCCCTCCGAGCAGGTATTGACGATTATATAACCAAGCCTGCTGAAAGCCAGGAGATTCGCAGCCGAATTGCCCATATAATCAGGATCCATGAGGAGAGACCAGCATCAGGTGTTTCTGAGAGTCAAGCATATGAAGCGCTTTCATTATCAGATCAGGATTGGTTGATGAACATTGAGCTATTGATTACGCCTATGCTGAATGATTTTGACCTCAATATTGAGAAAATAGCGGAGGTTGGCAACCTCAGTTCTCGTCAGTTTAACCGGAAAATTAAGGCGATGACAGGTCTTTCTACGAAAAAATATATACAAGAACTTCGCTTTTGGGAAGCGAGGAGAATGTTGGAGACCAAGGAGTACGATTCTGTGAAGGCTGTCTCCTTATCTGTAGGATTTAAGGACCCTAAGGGCTTTTCAAGAAGGTTTAGGGAGAGATTTGGTGTCTATCCTAGTGATCTCTTGAATAAAGGGGGCTGAGTACAAAAGGCTTACACTAGAGGCCTTAGCAGATAACTTTCTACTGATAGTAATAAAAAGGGGTGGCAATTCCTTATAATGTAGGAATGCCACCCTGCACATCAAAAGTGAATCAACTGATTCTTGAGTGTTTAGGGATCATTCACTAGGACTTACCTGTATTCAGCATCCCCATTTCTAGCATCCTTGAGAAGGGGAGTAGCTATTTCTATTTGACATTGTATCGTATCTTTTTTACCGAAATGGTCTATGTGAAATTCAAGTCTATAGATTCCAGGTTTAGAAACTTTTACAAAACCAATTAAATATTTCCCGTCACTGCATAGCGAAATCACATTTCCTATATAGTTGAATGCTATAGCTGGATTCGCCTGTAAATATCCATCTAATGTGAGGGAAGCAAAGTTTAGCGGGTATCCTGCCGAGTCTAGAACCTGAATAAACCAGTGATGCGTTTTATGGGCTACTGCTTCCTCAACTGTGAATACCTTTACGCTAAAATACTCCTTGTGTGTTGCCAAGAATTCTCCATGTTCTATTCTGAGATCATGCGCCTTTTCTAACACTATCTGTGAAGATTTCCCTTCACTCTGGCTGTAGAGAGACGTAGGAAAAAGTAAGGAAATGAAACACAAAAAAACCCTCATTCACTTATTTTTAGGTTTGACTTCTTCTTGTTAGAAAAATAAAGAGGGGCAATTACGGCAACGAAAGTAACTGCCACCTCATAATAAGAGCGTATTAATCATTAATAATAAAGGGCTGGGAGATTTCCCGATGGTACTCCGGTCGGGTATACAGGATGTAGTTGCCGGCAGGAAAATTTTTCAACGTTAGCAGTTCTATATCCTGGTGATTTTCCCCAAAGGTTCCATTTGACAGGACCTGACCTTGTAGATTGATGATGAAGTAGTGGATAGCTTCATTTTTATAATGAGATAAATCCAATTCCAAGTCATTCTGTGTGGGGTTGGGGAAAAGGCTAATAGGAAGCGGTTCCTCTTCAAATGCAACCACGCGATTCATGGAATAGGCTTCCTCCCCATCTGTGAATACAATTTTTATCTGGTAGTAATTTTCTCCTACAATGGGAGTTCTATGGATGTACTGGATAAGGGACTTTGAGGTAAGGTTATTTACCTCTACTTTGTGCAAGTCTATGAATGCTTCCATTCCCTTATCATAATATTGGAAGGTATAGGAAGATACATCCCTGTCTTTTGCCCTATCGTATTGCCACTCAAGGATAGCTTTCCGATCGACTGTAGGAGTTGCGCGAAAACTTATGGGAACCCTATCGATATCAAGCTGGGCATTTGCACTTGAAAAGGTAATATTTCCTGTAGGCCTTATCTGAAAAGAAGAGGTAACATCGTTAAATCCATTGTCAATTAAGCAGGCATCATCCCCCTGAAGGGTAAGAGAAGTTCCCGAGAAATTGGTATTTCTATAGAGGATAATTTCATAACCAGGTTGTACCTTGATAGAAGATAAATTATCGTTGGGAAGGCTAGCTGATGCTATCGAGGGATAGTCTCCTACTCCTAAAGAGACGTTTCTACCTCGATAGTTGCAGTGATAATATAGGGTAACGACGTCGGCACCATCTTCGCAG
Source organism: Bacteroidota bacterium (assembly GCA_039197765.1). Lineage (GTDB taxonomy): Bacteria > Bacteroidota > Bacteroidia > J057 > J057 > JBCCTX01. Next base: position 10,267 of record JBCCTX010000058.1, on the reverse strand, counting down.
TCATCGTTTATCCCATTTCCATTTGTATCCTCATACACGGTTATATTTGAAAAATAGGAGTCTCCTACACTGGGATTTCTGTCATTGTCCATGAGAAAAAATAAGTAGGACATGGCGCCTGTGTAGTACTGTCCTACTGGAATAGAATACCTCTTGTAACTTCCCGACCCATTGTAATTGTCAAAATCTCGTATAATTCCTGCCTGATTTTGTGTACCATATAGCTCAAATCGATACCGGCCAGTAATTCTTAGGTTATTATCGAACCCAATGGAATGCTCTTCTCCTTGAGAATTGGCCTTAAAGTCAAATTCCAATCTAGTATTTGGTGTAAGGGTGTAGGAAAAGGGAATAGCCTTCCAAGCGTTGTTGGCAACCTGAATTGTTCGTTGGTTATCTTGAATGATTGCGGTTCCACTATCTTGTCCTCCTGCGTAGGAAACTACAGGTTCTTTCAAGCGTATTGTAGGACAAGTTCCGTTCCCTCCTCCAGGATTATTAATGGCAGACTTTAGGATAAACCTTTGGTTGTTATTTCCCGTGGAATACCTCCAGGTGAGTACGCTTTTATTGGGTCCGTTTCCATTATCTAGTGCCTGTGAAGTACAATGAAGGGGGCGAAAAAAATATTCCGAACCCTCCTTGCTGATAATCCATCTACTGTTGTCTTGATTTGAATGGGTCCATGTAATAACATTGGTCCCATTTCCACAAGCAATCCCTTCAACATTCAGGAACCTTCCTGTGGCGACGTTTTTTACTGCATATACATTATTGCTGAAGTGGGTAATTTCCCACAATTGGTCGTTTCCAGTTTCCTGAGGGACCATTCTTACATTGTTTACATCAAAACTTGGTGAAGCTAAATGTTGCGCTGTAGGCAGAGATTCGATAAAGTAGACCCCATTGGCAATTGTTTGGTTGAGGCCCGTTCCAGGCGACTGGTCAGCCCCTATCTGAATAACTTTTGCCACACTGGGTACTCCCTCGTCTAAGGCGAATAAAAAATAGTTTCCCGGCGGAAGCCATTCGCTGTTGGGAACCCTAACGGAATACGTATTGCCACTTCTACGGGTAAAGTTTAGGGGAACTCTTCGCTGCTCATTGTTTACAGAATGGGTAGCAGAGCTCAGGCGAACCAAAACAAATTCTTGAACGCGACGGCTCGTAGAAACTGTGAGGGTTGAATTGTAAGTAGCGGTTGTAGGAGCGGAGGAGATAGCAGGACGCGATGCGAGTGTATTCCCCTCGTATAAATAGGGAGGTGTAAATATTTCTGCATCGGGGTGGTTGGCATTGCACCCCCCACATAGCCCTCCCCCAGCTACCCATACCCTTCCATCTTGCATCAGGAGGGCAACACTATGATAAGTACGAGGAGTAAGCATACTTGCTGCTTCTCTCCAGTTTCCAGTAGTGGAATTCCATATTTCAGCTGTATAACGGGCACAAATGTCTGTAAAGAGTTCAGGTTTACACTGTCCTCCTGTAATGACTACCTCTCCGTTGGGTAATACCACGGAGTTATGCAAGACACGAGTTTGATTCAAATTACCGGAGCGTGTAACCGTGGCAGAATTCCCATTAGAAATGTCAATCACGTAAGATCGGTTAGATGCTGGATAATCAGCTTCGCCATTTAAGGTCTTATCTTCATAAGCTTGCGCGCCACCAGAAGTGAGTATTTTGCCTACCTCATACATCACTGAATTGCCATTCATGGCATATGCATCAGTCCCTCTATTTCCTACATCTGTTACATCGCCCGCTCCTGAGGTAGAAATCCAATGCATATTTGTACCGGGTCCAGCTTGGAAAACTCGGCCGTTAGGACCTGCCCAAAGCCATGCATGATTGTCGTCGCGGTAAATTCCTCTAGGGTCAGGCGCCCCTTGACGTACCGTCTGTTCGGAGTCGACGTTGTCGAGTGTAACCCATCCAGTAGCTTCGGTCCATACTTCGGCTTTTTTATTAAAACGTCCTCCACTCCAAGAACCTCCCAGGGTAAAGACCCTTCCATCAGAGAGCGTAGTCATAGCATGGTATCCTCTAGCAGTATTCATAAGGGGCCCGCTCCTGAAACTATTCGAACTGGGATTAAATATGGTCGTTTTATCACTGCTAGTACCTCCTGTAATGACGATTTCTCCATTGCCTATGTTCGCAATCCCCGGACAGAACATATCGTGGTCTGTGTGCGTGATTAGTGTCGATGAGAATTGGTTCGTAGAAGGATCGAATATACTGGTATAGGTTTGTCCTCTATCAGAACCAAAGCGGTAGGCATCATAAGCTGACCAAGATAAGATCTTGCCATCAGGCAGATTTGTAGCAGCCACAGGGACCATATCGGCTGTGTAAACAGGACTCCAGGTCCCTGTGATAGAATGTTGGGCGATCGAGAGAGTGGGTGATAGGGTTAACAAAAATAAGATAAAAGGGGAGGTAGAATTATTTCGGAGGCGTTGCAGTAAAGTTGACATAGGTTGAAATTTTATACTTCTTGAGTTTCAGAGAGGGATTAGAATGGTGATGGCAGCTTTTCCTAAAGGGAAGGGAAATATGAATATGGAAATTTTCCCTAGAAAAATTTTCTCTGTAAAGATACTGTTGGAAATGTTTTACTACCTTATGGAGATGGGTAGACATCCCAGACAAAATGGGGTGTGCTTTCAGACATTCGGGCAGATAGATAATTGCGAGCGTTAAGTAAAAAGCCCGAGAAGGAGTTTTATGCACAATTTATAATTTTGGCAATAAATATCTGTCCTTTGTAGTAGGATCAAACCCTTTCACTAAATTGTGAAGGTTCCTGAATTATTAGCCAAATGATGGGATGCCTTTATTTAAATAACCTTTTAATTTATATGAGATACTGTACTTCACTTATTTATTCTGCATGGCTAACTATATGTATCGTATTTCTCATTCCCTTATCCCAAGCCCAAAATGATCCTCGAAAAGTTATCTTCGATCACGATGGCGGCATCGATGACTTACTTTCCCTTATGCTTTTGACCCAGATGGAGGACATTGAATTATTAGGGGTCTGTGTTACGCCTGCTGATTGCTTCCTGGAAGATGCAACCCTTTCCTCCCTCAAGATTCTGAAGCTTGCAAATAAGGAGGCTTGTCCTGTTGCCCAAGGGAACACACGACCCGTGAATCCCTTCCCAACAGAGTGGCGAGCCCAGCCCATGGTGGTAAATGCCTTTCCGCAAATGCTCCTCACAGAGGAGGACCCCTCCCAAATTAGCACCTTACCTGCTCACGATTTCATCGCATCCCAACTGCGAAAAAGTATAGCGCCTATTACGGTCTTAATTACGGGACCTTGCACAAATTTGGTGAAGGCACTACAACTACACCCTGAACTGGTTGACAAAGTCCAAGAAGTTATTTGGATGGGGGGAGCAGTAGACGTACCAGGCAATGTGGCAACCCATAAGCATGCTGGGACAGCAGAATGGAATGCTCACTGGGACCCTTTTGCGAGCAAGGCCTTGTTGGGGATGGGCTTGGATATTAAACTGATTTCCTTAGATGTGACCAATAGCGTCCCAGTCCGCCGGGAATTCCTCAAGCAGTTGGCCAAGCAAGCGGAATATCCCCTATCCAATCTGGCTTCTCAATGCTGGGCTACTACCATCAATACCATCCCAGGGTATGAATACACCTATTTCATGTGGGATGTGCTTGCGACTAGCTACCTGGGGATTCCTAACGTATTTACGACCGAAAGGGTAGAGTTAGCGGTACATACAGACCTCCCAAACGAAGGGCAGACGATTCGCCTGCCTGGAAATGGGCAATGGATCGAAGTAGTGAAGACCGTGAATAAAGAGGACTTTTATGCCTATATTTTGAATTTGTTTAGGGGGTAAATTCTGGGGAGTTATAGATGAACTACCGACCATCGACTACCCAACCCCCAACCCCCAATCCCTTATCCATTCTTCAACAAATTTACTTGCCCAATATGGTAAATGTCGTGTTGGATGATCCCTTTTATCAATGCATTGAAAGAATACCTCCTTCCGGGAATTTTTTCCCTAAGCCAATCGTCATCCTTCCCTTCCAGTAAGGAAATAATTTCCGCCTGACTATGGGAAAACCGCTGCTTGAGTGCTATCCACTCGGATTCGGATTGAATCGTTACCTCAGGCCAGTCTACTGTGCCGCCTAAGACAACATCATAGGTATCATCCCCTTGGATTTTTCTACTGACGAAATCTCGCCAGACCAGCATATGGCTGAGGACCTGTGCGATGGAGTGGCCCTCATTGATCGCGTTATTGGCTTTCTCAAAAGGAATAGATTCAATAATGTGCCAGATTGAATCTCCATAAAAAGGGGTTCCGTTGAAAGCGTTTTCCAGTTGAAAAACAATTTTTTCGATCTGTTTCATGGTTTATATTCAATGTGTTAAAGGGTCATACGCTATGCTTACCCTAACCGATGCCTTGGCGAGGGTATGTTTTCCCACGCCACAAGCTCCACTTAGGATATGATGTCTGTCCTTATTCTCCTACCAGTGTATTCATACCCGTCATTTCCCAGGTCCCTAGTGACATGGGAATATTTCCTATGGCATTTAGTTGGTCGAAGAACTCTTTTACCTCAAAAGGTTTACCCTGTATTTCTTTGAGTCGAGCGTATTCTGCCATAGCGTTTTCCATGAGGTATTTTCCTGTAATATAACTGGTTCCATAGCCCGGCTGACGTAGGTAGAGGTGCTGCTCAAATATGAGCAAATCCTTTTCGGTCTTCATCCAGCCTCTTGGGGTATATTCAGAATGAATCCCTCCAGCTTCCTCCATCGTCATGTCATTGGCGTGGGCATAGAGAGAACCCAAGCCCCTTGCAGCCCTTTGTGCAATCATGATATAGACGATTTCGCGGACACGAGGATTTTCATCATACAAGCCTGCCTGCATGAACATCTCTTCTACCGCAGTAGCCATACCTTCATTCCGAGAGTCGAAAATATTATAAAGTAGGGGAACCTTGCGGATTTCGCTGGGATTAGGCTCAGTATCCATGCGAGCCAATTCAAACCAATGGTAAAAATGACAATACAAGGGGCGTGGATCGTAGTGGACGGTGATCCAGAAGAAATTGCGTCGATCTTTGGGGACAAATTGACCCAAGTGCTGACGTAAAGCAGGCCCAAAATAGGATTTTACCGTTACGATTTCATCTTCTTCTAAGAAGCGCATCAGGCTCTGTGCAGCGCTTTGTGCCAGGGCATTGTAGGCTTGGATACTTTCCACGCTCCCCAAGGTATCTAACTTCCGGTTTCGATGTTCTTCCAATTTGAGAGACGCCCAAGCACGGGATAGCTCTCGACGGAGAATCATCACTTCATCTTCCCAGGTAAGGGGAACTAGGTGGACATTCTGCAAATACCAGGAATAGTTTTCTTTTCCGATTCCGGAAGGACCACTTTTGGAGGGAGATTCTGCTTCCAGCCATTCTGCCAACCTATCAGTAGAATTTATGGCTGCCTCAATTGCACGTACCAGGGTTTTATCCTTGGCTACCCCAGGCCATTCTAGTATTCTGTTAAGGTTTTTGCTCTGGGTTTGGATATCTCGGATTCCGGCTACCCATAGGTCTCGTGCATTTCCGACGAGGTTGAGTTGTGCTTGCTCGTTGAGGGGAGGGATGACTTCCAGGTCTGCAATCAGGCGTTTTCGCTCTTCTTTATTTAAGGGAAAGGAATAGGTCCAAATCTCTGTGGTTCCATGATGTGTAGGTCCTTCGTGCGCTGGAACATCGCTTCGAGCCATCCACAGGGATTTGTAATAAGCGGGATCTCGTTCCCAAGGCCTTAGAATACGATAGTTGAAGTCGTATCCATTCATTTCAGCCCATACAATCATCCAATCCACTCGCTGAGGGATGGACCATCCCGTAGTGTCAATCGATGTTAGTTTTTTTTGCAGTGCCTTAAAAGTGGGTTGTCTTTTTTCGAAGCTTTGTGCAGTGTAGTCCGGAGCTCCCTCGCGCTGAGGTGGGGTTTCGAAGGTGCGCCACTCGTGAAAGAGGGCGACTAAATCTTGATAGGCTTGCAGTTGCTGTCCTACAACTTGTTGAGAAGTAAGAAAGAGAGATAGACAGCCCAAAAGGGGAGTTAATATGGAAAATTTTCGGTTCATGAGGTTTGGGAATTTTGAAAACAATACGTTTTCAAGAAAAATAATAAACTCCAAACCTCAAACCTTCCTACAATTTATTGTCAGTTTTTATTTGGAATGAGTATTCCAGACTTCTAGCTTTACATTTGGAACAGTTATTCCAAATGTAAATTTTTGCTCAAATGAATACGAATTCTTTATCTTTTCTATTAAAAGTAGCTGCTATTTTATGGATTATCTGGGGGCTGGTCCATACCTTTGCCGGTGTTATTACCATAAGTGCAGTAGCTTCAGGAAATATCGCCTCAGGATTCAGCGGAATTGCAGATGCTGTAGATCCCACAACTTTTCAGCTTGAATATCCCAATGCAGTAGGGGGGATATTAGGTCAGCACGGTTTCAACTTGTTGTGGTTCGGGTTGGTAACAACTATCGGTGCTATTGGAGTCTGGCAAAAGATGGGCTGGGCAATTTTACTCAATGCCCTGGTAGGAGGCCTAGCTGATTTGGGGTATTTTATTTTCCTAGATCTCGGAGGCTTCGTACATTTTGTTCCAGGCACGGTCATGACCATTGTCTCATACACAGCCATCGCGATAAGCTTATATGCATACTTTTCCAGCGATATGTTGACTAAATTTAAGCGATAAAAAGTATTTTTTAACTTCTCAAAGCATATTTACCCAAACATCTATGAAAAGGATTAAATGGATTTATTACATCAGTACAGGATTACTGACAGCACTCATGCTCATGTCTGCGGGTATGTATTTTTTCAATTATGGAGAAGTAAGTACTTCTTTCACTGGCTTGGGCTATCCTAGCTTTATCATTTACCCACTTGCGGTTGCCAAAGTCCTAGGAATAATAGCCATATGGGCAAAGGAGTCTCGCACATTAACAGAATGGGCCTATGCGGGTTTCTTTTTTGACGCAGTGTTAGCTGCACAAGCTCATATAATGGCGAACGATGGTAACGCAGCTGGGGCAATAATTGCTATCGTCCTAGTGTTGGTTTCCTATAATACCAACAAGTAGCTCGTTTTCCCTACTTCAGTAGCTTTTGGACCTAAGTGGGATTTATTGATGAGCAGGGTAAAAGAAAAACGTGCATTTCATGCCGAAGGAGAAACTATTTGACGAAGCAGAGGTCTTGCAAAAGGCGATGTTAATTTTTTGGGAAAAGGGCTATTCGGCTACTTCTGTGGAGGAATTAGTTAAGGGCATGGGGATCAGTCGATCCAGCCTGTATGATACCTTTAAGGGGAAAAAGGAGCTTTTCGAACGAGTATTTGATACATACAGGTATTTCCATGAGGAAGGGCTTGAGAATTTTATGGAGAAGCAGGAGGATGTTCTGGTTGGGTTGAAGTTGATTTTTCAAAAGGTAATTGCGGAGGATTCTTCAGCTGATTCGTGCAAAGGCTGCTTTGTAGTCAATACGGCTACCGAGTTGCTTCCCGCTCCTTCTACAAGCTATGAAAACCAAGCCATCTTGCAGCATAAGGAGAAAATGGAGGACCTTTTCCTAAATTTTCTCCACAAAGGAGTAGAAAAAGGACAGATTACAGATGGGAAGGATTTTGCAGCTATTTCCCGTTTGCTTTTTACCCTGATGATGGGGTTACGAGTAGTTGGTAAAATGAAGCAAGATCCAGAGAAGGCTATAGCATCTGTTGAGGCAGTACTTTCACTGTTAACGGATTAATAGGTCCCTGCTAAAAATTGAGCAAGATCACGCCCTCACTGTTGCAATAGCTTATCGTTCGAACCTCATCCTCCAATTCCCGCTGATTTTTAGGAGTTTTGATGACCACATTTACCTCGTCAAGGGTGACATAGTCTTGGGCATTGAATAACTTAATATTCAGCGGCTCTCCTTCTTTTATATCTAGGAACAAGACCTCTGACAGTTGCGGCTCAACTGTTACCTGTTTCGCCTCTCTAAAAGAGCGCAGTTCAAAGGATAGACTTTTTTCTTCTTCACAGGATGAGCTTGTTCCTGTGGAATTAGATAACGCAATGGGGATTTTTTCTGTGCTATTGCCTTCACTCAAGATCTTACTACTTTCATCTTGATCACAAGAAGCTAAAATGAAAAGAAGAAATATCCCTAAGAGGGTGGGTGAGAGTTTTATCATAAAGGAAAATATTAGTGGGAATGACCTAGTAAAAACAAGTTAACTTCTGTTTTCCACTTTTCACCATCTACATATAAATAGTCCACATGTCCTGCTTCTGGGAAGAGCACGAGCCTCTTGGGGCCTTTTACATTTTCAAAAATCCTGTGTATCTCTTCTGGTTTTACCCGTTTGTCCTTTTCCCCGTAAATTATCAGACAAGGTAAGGCTATTGCTTTGCTGTAAGCTATGGGGTCATGGGCAAAGCCCCAAAATCCGTTTACTACACCTCCCCAGAATACCAAGAGGTTTGCTGCCGGGAAAGTAGGGACTCCCATGATTTCAAATCGATTTTTCGTAGCCTGCATTAAAGAGCCAAAAGGACATTCCAAAATGATTCCTGATACCGCTAGGCTATCATCTGAAAGCGCTTTCATAATGGCTGCTGCGCCCATTGAGGTTCCGAATAAGTATATGTGGTTTTTTCCCTGATCTTGCAGGTATTCCACAGAAGCTTTTACATCCTGACCCTCATAATACCCTATGGTTGTCGTGTTTCCTGTAGATCCGCCTGATCCCCGAAAATCAACAAGCAACGTATTGAAGCCCATTTCGAGGATAGGCTTCGCCCGATCTAACATGGCAGACTTTTCACTCCCATATCCATGAAAGAGAAGGACCTCTCCTAGGTTTTGAGGGGAGGGTATGTACCAAGCTTCAAGTACTTCTTCGCCACTAGGGATTGTTACGACTTCATAGGGGATTTGGGGACTTTGCTTATTTTTGGGTCTGGGATTAGGGATACCTTTGAAGAGAAGTTCGAATTTTTCTAGAAAACTCAATGCATTTGGATCTGGTTTTTCGGCTGGGGTATGAGAAAAATGGGTAAAGGAATAGCCTTGAAGGGCTGCTAGAAGATTAAGGCCCATAAATCCTACTAGAAATAGTCGAAAAAGCCATTTTTTCATTTCCTCTCCACCATTTGTTGATTGCTTAAGACTATTTGAGCGGTACTCAATTTATAACACTTCATATCGACATAATCGGTAGCTACCAGATGAAAATAGAAGTTTCGGAGGGGATATATAAAGACTTCGCATCCAGACTGGTAGGTGATTTGGGTAGTATCGCCTAGATGTTGAGTGATGAGAAGGGGGAGGTAGAAATTCATATTAGGGATGGGGTTTAACCGAAATACGGAAATCCAGAAGGGCGGGTTTATGCATTTTGAGGTAAATGTACTTCTTTGGGTCTATTTAGGTTTAATCTCCGCTAAGCGTTTGATGGCCTCAGGTTCTCCTTTTGCAACTGCTTTTGTCAGAAATTCCAATCCAGCTTTCTGCTCCCCTCTAATAAGTAAAAACTCTGCATAGTAAAATTCTAGTAAATCAACTTCCTTATTCATTTCAAGTGCTTTTCGAAAATAGGTATTTGCTTGGGGCATCTCTTCATTCATCATATGATATAAAGCAAAATTCCGATACTGATAAGCTAAGTCATTATTTCCTGTGTTTTTTGCCTGAATCAAACAGGATTTTCCTGTTTCCAATTCTCCAAGTCTTATATAGGTGTATCCTAAGTTATCTAGGGCAAACCCATAGCTTGGCAATATTTCTAAGGCTTTATGAAAGTGAATGGAGGCATTTTTTAATTCTCCTAATCTCAAAAGGTAATACCCAAGTCCATTATGAATTTCTGCCTTGAAGTAGTCATCTGAGGTTAAGTTTAGGGATTTCTTTAAGAGTGAGTAGGCTTGGGCAAATTCATGCGAATCAGCCGTATCGAGGGCTTTTTGGTAAAACTCTTGCGCAGATAGTTCATCAGGATTTAACAGTGGACTTGGATTTTTCTGTAGGTAAGCCGCAGCATGATCAAACAATATTTGTAAACTCTGGGGCAACATTTTTTTCCAGGGAGGGGAATTTAGGGTTATTAATTCACAGTAAAAGGCAAGGCTAAACCCTACTATCTCAGGAGGTACCTCAGTAAGTTGAACCCACTGTTGCT